>DAIOEI010000134.1:0-6232 GCA_036746335.1 Hydrogenophaga sp.
CCAGGTCCTGCAGCTGGCGCATCTTGTTGAGCACCACCGTGTGGCCGATGTGGATATCGGGCGCGGTCGGGTCCAGCCCCAGCTTGATGCGCAGCGGCACGCCGGTCAGCTCAGACCGGGTGAGTTTCTTCACCCAGTCACCCTGTGGAATCAGTTCGTCGCATCCGCGAAGCGTCACCGCCAGCGCTTCGCGCACGCCGTCCGTCGGAAACATGCCCTCGGGTGGGAATTTTTGCACGCCTTCGGTGTCTCCAGTGCGGTGATTCATAAGGGTTTTTTCAGATGTCCGCCCTTGGGATCAGGGCTATACTTTATGGTTTAAAACATGAATTCTAGTGGGCTGGTGCCCACAACATCTGCACGCAACAGCGCGCGCAAGCATATCGATCAACTGCCTGTCGTTGGAACCTTCCATTGTTTGAAAAGAAGAAGACCGTTCTGCCCAATTTAAGCTGGTCAGGCCTCCACGCCCCCGTTGCGCTGCGGAAAGTCGCAGCGCATCCGCGCCGACTGGGCTGGGTGCTGGGTTCGTTGCTCTTGGGCACTGGCGTAACCGCTTTTGGCTTGGCGCCATTGGCGCCCGACGCGTCTGACATGCCGGTGCGTGAGATCGTCGAGCCTCTGTCGTTGGATGCTGCATTCCCGACACTGCCGGCGTTTTCTGGCATGACCCTGTACCGTACAGAGCAGGTTCGCAGGGACGACACTGCCCAGAGCCTTTTGCAACGGCTGGGAGTAAACGATCCGGCCGCCCTGACCTTTCTGCGCAACAACCCGATTGCCCGCCAGCTGTTCACCGGCAGGGCCGGCAAGCCGGTCAGTGTGGAAACCAATGACCGGCACCAGCTGATGCGCTTGTCGGCCCGCTGGCTGCCGGACGATGGTCGCCAGTTCCATCGGTTGCTGGTCGATGTCGAGGGCGCCGACTACAGGGTTGTTCTGGACACGGTGGACTTGACCGTCAGCACGCGCGTGGCCAGCGGCGTCATCAACAGCTCGCTCTTTGCCACCACCGATGCCATCGGCTTGCCCGATAGTGTGGCCGTTCAACTGGCCCAGGTTTTCGAGAGTGATATCGACTTCCGCCGTGACCTTCGCAAGGGCGACCGGTTCAGCGTGGTGTACGAGAGTCTGGAGGCCGATGGGGAAACCCTGCGTGCAGGGCGCGTGCTCAGTGCGAGCTTCACCAACAACGGCCGCACCCGTGAAGCGGTCTGGTTTGAGGGCGTCGAAGGTTCCGGCGCTTACTACGGGTTTGACGGGCAAAGCTCTCGCAAGACCTTCCTGTCGTCCCCGTTGGAATTCACGCGGGTCAGCAGTGGCTATGGCATGCGGTTTCATCCCATTTCTGGCCAGCGCAAGGCACATCTGGGGGTGGACTATGCCGCCCCCACTGGCACACCCGTGCGCACGATCGGTGATGGCGTGGTGACCTTTGCTGGCTGGCAGCGCGGCTACGGAAACGTGATCGAGATCACCCACCGTGATCGGCAATCCACTTTGTACGCCCACCTCAGCCGTATCGATGTTCGAAAAGGACAAGCAGTTGCGCAAGGCGCTCGCATTGGCGCGGTCGGCTCCACCGGCTTGTCAACCGGCCCACACTTGCACTTTGAGTACCGCGACCGTGGTGTACACCAGGACCCTCTGGCCATTGCGCGGCGCAGCGAAAGTGTGCCGATCCATCCGGCCATGCGCTCAGCTTTCGATCAGGTTGCCAGCCTGCAGCGACAGGCTTTAGACGCGGCCGCCAGCCTGCAGCAAGCCAGCGCTCAGTGACACTGAGGCACTGAGGCAGCTCCTCGGGAGATCGCAGGAAAGTCCGCTTCCGTCGTGCGGCTGCGCCATTACAAAGGCCCTCTTGCGAGGGCCTTTTCTGTTTTGGGTGCGGGGGGGCTGTGTTGAGCGCTGTGCGTCCACAGCGCCGCGAGGATCACAGTTTTTGCAGTGCTTCGATCCGCTCTTCCATGGGCGGGTGCGTAGAGAACAGCTTGCCCAAGCTACCGGTGATGCCCATGGCCTGCATCGTCTTGGGCAACTCGCCTGGCGTCAATCCCCCGAGACGGGCAAGCGCATTGATCATCGGCTGCTTGCGCCCCATGAGCTGCGCAGCACCCGCATCGGCGCGGAACTCGCGCTGGCGGCTGAACCAGGCCACGATGATGGCGGCCACAAAGCCCAGCAGGATGTCCATCACGATCGTGGTGACGAAGTAACCGATGCCAGGTCCGTTGCTGTCACTGCCACGGCGCAGGAAAGCATCGACCGCATAGCCAATCAGTCGGCTCAGGAAGACCACAAAGGTGTTCATCACGCCCTGAATCAAGGTCATGGTGACCATGTCGCCGTTGGCCACGTGCGCCACCTCGTGCCCGATCACGGCTTCGACCTCTTCACGGGTCATGCTCTGCAGCAGACCGGTGGAAACTGCCACCAAGGCATTGTTCTTGAAGGCGCCGGTGGCAAAGGCGTTGGGAGCCCCTTCATAAATGGCAACCTCGGGCATGCCGATACCGGCCTTGTCGGCAAACTTGCGCACCGTATCCACGATCCAGGCTTCATCGGCGTTGCGCGGCTGGGTGATCACTTGCGCGCCCGTGCTCATCTTGGCCATGGTTTTGCTCATCAGCAGCGAAATGATCGCGCCACCAAAACCGATGACCAGAGAGAAGCCTGCCAAGGCGGTCATGTTCAGGCCATTGGCCGTGAGGAAGCGGTCCACACCCAGAATGCGTGTGGTGACCAGCAACACCGCCATCACAGCGACGTTGGTCAAGACAAATAACATGATGCGTTTCATGAGAACTCCATGGTAGTGACGTGCCTCCGGGCGACACCTCCGCGTTCAGACCCGCGACACAGGGTCGCAGTTCCCTCCGCGCGCGGGGCCGGATGCCATCGATGATACGGGAGAAAAATGCTGGCTATATTCGAAAAAACAAGAGGTTGAGATCCGAAAAAACTCGCTTGAAAGCAGGTGCTCAACAGATCTGGCGACAGGTTTTTAGCGGCCGAAAGACATGCGTGTCGCTGTAGTACAGGGCACATTCGTTCGGCTCCCACCAACCTGGAACGCCGAGTACTGGCAGCGGCGTGAACGGCTTTCTTTCTAGAAGGGCCGCATTGAGCTGTGAGGCCAGCCAATCATCCCAGCATGAGAGATCATCGCCCAAGGCCAAGGGAACCGGGCCACGAAACACATGACCAGTGATGGACTTGTACGGCACAACCAACTTTTCGAGCAAAGCGTGGCCAAACAGCACCAACCGCGCCTGGGCCCACAGGGGCCGTAGGTCCACAAAAAGTCGATGCCAGTCGCGGGCGATCAGTGCACCCCAGATGGGATCGGGCGCCTGTAGCAGCACCGCGTTTTCATCAAACAGGGTGATCGCATCGCGCACCGGCCCGCGTACCTGGCCCACACCCGCCTTCGCGATCTCGACCGCTTGCAGCCGGTTGAGCAGGCGCTTGGCCGCAGGAAAGCGTTGCCACACCAGGCCATTGAAAAAATCATGCAGCCCATCGCGTGTGGGTACGGCACCCGTCTCGAAGATGAACTTTTCGTAAGCCATGCCCTCTGGCAGTTCGGTCTGCGGCACGAAGCGGGGACCCGCCTGCCCGATCTGCCGCGTCAGCGCCTGCGACAGCGGCAAACCCTCGTCACAGGCCGCCCGAACCGCTGCCCCATGGGTGGCGAACGGCGCGTTCCAGGGCCGCGCCCAGTCAGGCGCAGGCCAGCAAGCCCCGGCGGTGCCAACGGCGCACATTGCCGATCAGGCGACCAGTTGCCAGGGCAGCGCCTCGCCCGAACGCAGGGGCTTGAGCTCCGCTTCGCCGAAGGCAAAGCTCTCGGGCGGCGTCCAGCTCTGTTTGCGCAGGGTGATGGTACCGGTGTTGCGCGGCAAGCCGTAAAAGTCGGCACCGAAGAAGCTCGCAAAGCCTTCCAGCTTGTCGAGCGCCCCAACCGCCTCGAAAGCCTCTGCATACATCTCCATCGCGGCATGGGCGGTATAGCAGCCGGCGCAGCCGGTGGCGTGTTCCTTCAGGTGGGCCGGGTGCGGTGCGCTGTCGGTGCCAAGGAAGAACTTGGGGTTGCCGCCGGTGGCTGCGGCAACCAGGGCCAGGCGGTGGGTCTCGCGCTTGAGCACCGGCAGGCAGTAGTAATGCGGGCGGATGCCGCCACTAAAGATCGCGTTGCGGTTGTAGAGCAGGTGGTGGACGGTGATCGTTGCGGCCAGCTTGTCGCCCGCCTCGGCGACATATTGCGCTGCTTCTCTGGTGGTGATGTGTTCCATCACGATCTTCAAGCCCGGGAAGTCCTTGCGCAGCGGTTCAAGCTGCTGCTCGATGAACACCGCCTCCCGGTCGAACAGGTCGATGTCGGGGCTGGTCACTTCTCCGTGCACCAACAGCAGCACACCCGCCTTCTGCATGGCTTCCAGCGTCTTGTAGGTCTTGCGGATGTCGGTCACGCCCGCATCGCTGTTGGTGGTGGCGCCGGCCGGGTAGAGCTTGCAGGCAACCACACCGGCGTCTTGGGCGCGAGCGATTTCCTCGGCCGGCAGCTTGTCGGTCAGGTACAGCGTCATCAGCGGCTCGAACTTCATGCCAGCGGGCACGGCGGCGCGAATGCGCTCGGCGTAGGCGGTGGCCTGGGCTGCGGTGGTCACCGGTGGTTTCAGGTTGGGCATGATGATCGCGCGACCGAACTGGGCGGCGGTGTGCGGGACGACGGTGCTCAGGGCGGCGCCGTCGCGCACGTGCAGATGCCAGTCGTCAGGGCGGGTGATCGTGAGGGTCTTCGTGTTCATGTGCAGGATTGTCCCGTATCGATGTTCAGGCTTTGGGGCTGGCAGCACGGTTCGACAGATGTCTTTCCAGGTCGGACCAGAAAGTCTCTACCGAGCCTTTGGCCTTGCGCGCGCCAGAACGCTCGCGGTAGATGCGGATATCCATCTCGGTGTTCCAGCCCTCGCTGGCCAACACCAGCTTTTTGGCACGCACTTCCTTGCGAACGGCACTCGCAGGCAAAAAAGCCACGCCATGACCTTCCAAAGCCATGGCCTTGAGGCCTTCGGCCATGTCAGTCTCGTAAATGCGATCCAGGTGAACCGGTGTCTGCACACTCTTGAGCAATTGCTCTACCGCCCGCCCGAGGTAGGCACCCGGGGCGTACGCCAGGTAAGGCAGCGGGTGGGTGGCGGATCCTGGCAGAGCGTGGCTGGGAAGACCCTGGGCGTCTGGCCTGACAAATGGGGCCAAAGTTTCTCGCCCCAATGGCAGCATCTCGTAGCGCGCAGCATCGAGCTGGATCGGTTGCGCCGCATGGTGATAGGCGATCAGCACATCGCAACTGCCCTCGGTCAGCCGCATCACGGCATCGTGCACATTCAGCGCTATCAAGCGGCTCTTGATGGGATGGCAACTGTCTCTCAGGCTGGAAAGCCAGGTCGGAAAAAACGTGAACGCCAGGGTATGCGGCACCGCAAACTCGATCACATCCTGCGCAGCCACGGAATGAGCACGCAGCATGGCGCGCGTGCTTTGCAAGGACTGCAAGACCTCCAGCGCCTGCTCGTACAGGGTCTGCCCAGCCGGCGTGAGCCGGGTCGGGTAGGACGACCTGTCGACCAGATCGGTGCCAGCCCAGGCCTCCAGCGACTGGATGCGGCGGGAGAACGCCGGTTGCGTGACATGGCGCAACTGCGCCGACCGGCTGAAACTGCGGGTTTCAGCCAGGCTCACAAAATCTTCCAGCCATTTGGTTTCCATATTGACCCACCCCTGCGCCGCGCTGCGCGCGTCACCCCCTCAAGGGGGCGATGCGAGTGGCCCGGCGAAGCCGGTTCCACCGCATCCTGGCCTGCGCATCGCACGCCGAGGATGCTGCTCCTTTCTGTCCGTGTTTGTGATCGCCGCTGTGCTGCGGGAATGTGCCCATATCTCGTGTGTCCAAGTGGGAGCCAAGCCCAGGATGCCGCGGGTCCGGGTTCCCCGGCCCGCTGGCATCGCCCCCTGGGGGGTGACGCGCACAGCGCGGCGCGGGAGGGTCAACTCCCATCCTGTTGCAAGGCCCACATTTCAGCATAGACGCCGCCAGCACGGACCACCAGATCGGCGTGCGCGCCGCGTTCGACAATCTCGCCGTTTTTCAGTACCAGGATTTCATGGGCGTCAACCACGGTGGACAGCCTGTGCGCGATCACCAGCGAGGTCTTGTTGCGCGCCGCGC
>DAIOEI010000135.1:0-6221 GCA_036746335.1 Hydrogenophaga sp.
ACCCCCGGACGACCGGTTGGCGCAAAGAGGTCGCAGCAACCACACGCACCACGCTCGGGTCTTCGGCTTGCGCGTCTTGAAATTGAAGATGCCCACCCGGGCTGTCCAGCCAGGTCAGGGACGAACCGGGGAACGCGGGCAACACCAAACGCCCTGCCTGCTGCAAGACCGCCAAGTCACCGACCACCACTACCTGTTTGCGCAAGCCTGGCCTCTCCAGCAGCGCCTTGGCAACAATCTCTGGCCCAATCCCGGCCGGATCCCCCATGGTAATGGCCAAAGGGCTCTGCGACGATGGTATTTGTGCGCTCACAGAAGCTCAGGCCGGATTCGGTATTTCGATGAACTGGTGCTCTAGACCCAGTTGTTGCGCCAAGTGTGAGGCCACAGCGGGTGCACCATAGCGCTCTGAAGCATGGTGTCCACATGCAATAAAAGCCACACCACACTCCCGAGCCAGGTGGGCTTGTGGTTCGGATATTTCACCTGTGATGAACACATCTGCGCCAGCGGCGATCGCCGACTCGAAGTAATTTTGCGCACCACCGGTGCACAAGGCGACCCGAGCAACTGGCTGATCGGAGCTGGACACACAGGTCACGGGTCGACCGACGACTTTTTCGACCTCCTGGGCCAAATGCCATGCACTGGCACTGGCGCGATTGCCCAGAAACCCCAGCGACTGTTCACCAAAGCGGCCTGACTGGCCATCGATCAGTTGAATACCCAAGTGCATGGCCAACTGGGCGTTGTTGCCCAGAAGGGGATGGGCATCGAGCGGCAAGTGATAGGCCAGGAGGTTGACATCGTGGGCCATCAAGCGGGACAAGCGCTGCTTCATCCAGCCGGTCACACGGCCATCCTGACCCCGCCAGAAGAGCCCATGGTGCACAAAAATGGCATCGGCCTCGGCGTCTATGGCAGCATCGATCAGCGCAAGACTTGCGGTCACGCCAGAGACAATCTTGCGCACCTGTGTGCGCCCCTCCACCTGCAAACCATTGGGTCCGTAGTCCCGAAACAAATCAGGCTGCAGCAGAGCATCAAACGCCTGGACCAAGGCTTGGCGTTCCACAACGGCTGGCGACATAGACAAACAACCCATCACTGCAGGCGACCGACAACGCGCCTGATGGTTGAATTGTGACACCTCACCCGCAGCCCGAGGCATGCGGGCTGCAAGGCCCTAGAGAAACATCACTCAATGCTCGCTGGGAGAAGATTCGTTGATTTTCCGCATGAAGAAACGGTAGAACCAGATGGCCATTCCAATCATGAACAGGATGCCAGCGATGCTGAACAGTCCGTAGTCGGTGGAAAAAAGGTCAACAAGGGCTTTCATGGTTTCACTCCGTTGCATTTCTGAAGCGTCCAGTGCACCTCTTCTGCTGCCTCACCGCCTTGACCTGAGTCAAGCGTCCTAGTCTTGAACTCAAGGCAGGCAGCGCCAAATACATGCGGCGTTGCGAGACAATACAGACACTCCACCGGTAGACCGACACTGTCACTGCTCACACAACCCACTGCCCCCCATGAAACGACTCTGGCTGGTCTTCTCTCAATCCGTCACGGTTTTGCTGGCGGTGTTTTTTGTTGTTGCCACGCTCAAGCCTCAATGGCTCGACCGCAGGCCCACGCTGGCTGCCATCGTCCCTGTTTTTGAGGCACCCGCCGGCTCCGGTGAACGTGTTGCCGTCAACAGTTTCAGTGGCGCGGCTCGCGCGGCATCCCCAGCAGTTGTGAGCATCAACACGAGCAAATCGCAGGGTCAATCGCCGCACGGCAATGACCCTTGGTTCCGCTTCTTTTTTGGCGATCAGGGCAGCTCAAGGCAGGCGGCAGGCCTGGGTTCGGGCGTGATCGTCAGCCCGGCGGGATATATCCTGACCAACAACCACGTCATTGAGGAAGCCGATCAGATCGAAGTGGTGCTCAATGATGGCCGAAGAGCAGCCGCACAAGTCATTGGGACCGACCCTGAAACCGACTTGGCGATCCTGAAGATCGGTTTGGACCAATTGCCTGTCATCGCTCTGGGCAATTCGGACGAACTGGCCATCGGTGATGCGGTACTGGCCATTGGCAATCCTTTTGGTGTGGGTCAGACAGTCACCAGCGGCATCGTCAGCGCGCTGGGACGAACGCAACTCGGCATCAACACCTTTGAGAACTTCATCCAGACCGATGCGGCCATCAATCCCGGCAACTCAGGCGGAGCGCTGGTGGACATCAACGGTCATTTGATGGGCATCAACACCGCCATTTACTCCCGCTCCGGCGGATCGATGGGCATCGGATTTGCCATTCCGACATCCACCGCGCGCAGCGTGATGGAAGCTATCGTGCGAGACGGACAAGTCACCCGAGGCTGGATCGGCGTCGAGCCTCAGGAGCTCAGCTCGGAGCTGGCAGAAAACTTCGGGCTGAGCGATATTGCCGGCGTCATCATCACGGGCGTGCTGCAAAACGGACCCGCAGCCAAAGCCGGTATACGCCCGGGCGATGTGATCACGGAAGTGGCTGATGAGCCCGTTTCCACCGTTGCAGAACTCTTGTCTGCGGTGGCGGCACTCAAACCAGGTCAGCCTGCCACTCTCTTGGTGCTCCGAAAGGGAAACAGCAACACAGTGATTGTGGTGCCTGGCCGCCGCACACCGCCAAATTTCCAGAGGTAGACGGCCCGATCGGCTCACGCTCACACGTGCGCCAGGCGCGGTCCTCAAGCTTAGTTTTTCTGGGTATCGGCAGAAGCATCAGCCGATGTGCGGTTGCCCTTCATGAACCAGTGACCACCCCAAATGCCGAGTTCATACAGCAGACACATCGGAATGGCCAGAGCCAGCTGCGAAATCACGTCCGGCGGAGTGACAACCGCGGCAATGATGAACGCAATCACGATGAAGTAGCCCCGAAAGTCTTTGAGCTGCTGGATGCTGACCATGTTCATTTTCACCAGCAGCATGACCACGATAGGTACCTGAAAGGCAAGCCCGAAAGCCAGATATAAGGACAAAATGGCCTCGACATAGGAGGCGATGTCAGGTGTGGCGGCCACACTGTCGGGGGTGAATTGCTGGATGAACCCAAACATCTTGTCCAGCACAAAAAACTGCACAAAAGCGATGCCGAGGTAAGCCAGCAGACTTCCAAAAGTGATCAAAGGAATGGCAAACCGCTTCTCGTGGCTGTACAAACCCGGCGCCACGAACGCCCAGACCTGATACATCCACCATGGCAGGGACAAGAGCAGCGCCGCCATGGCCAACACTTTCAGTGGCACAAAAAACGGAGAAAAGACACCCACCGCAATGAGCTTCGCATCGGGTGGCATATGTGCCCGGATCGGCACAGCTATCAGGTCGATCAAGCCACTCGGGCCAGGCCAGATCGCCAAAAGACCCATACAGACCACCAGTCCGACCACCCCGTAGAGCAGACGGTCGCGCAGCTCCATCAAGTGCTGAACGAATGGTTGCTCGGTTCCGGCGAGTTCGTCGGTGGATTTTTTCGGGTCTGACATCAACGGGGCGCAGTAGAGGAGCGAGGACGAAAACGTGCCACGCGGGCCGCCCCAGATTGCGCGCGGGTGCGCACGCCGTTACGCGCTTTATACCAGGTGGGCATGGCCTTTTGCTTGATGCGCCAGTTCTTGCGAGGGTGCTTGTACACAGGTAAGGCATCGGAGCCAATACTGCTCAGGGCGTCGCTGTAGGTTGAAGAGCCCTCCAGACCCGACGTGACTTCAGCCCAGGATTTCTCAAAATCTTGAGCACCACTCTGAACCGAGGCTTCCACATCCCGCGCAGCCGACTCCACCGACTCCTTCATTTTGCGCAACTCATCGAGCTCCATGGACCGGTTGACCTCTGCCTTGACGTCAGCGACATAGCGCTGAGCCTTGCCGAGCATGGTGCCCACCATGCGCGCCACACGCGGCAGCTTCTCGGGCCCGATCACGATCAGGGCCACGGCACCAATCAGCGCAAGCTTTGAAATGCCCAAGTCAATCATGCGGTAGTGGCCAAGGAATCAAACACACAACAGCCCACGTCATCCATGGTCGAAGATAACGACGCGGAGCGCAGGAATTCAGCTTTTTTGCTTGGCTTCAACGTCGATCGCAGCCTTGTCAGCACGCGTTTCCTGGGCAACCTTTGCCACCGGTGCGGCTTCAGGTGCATCGGTTGCTGCATCCTGACCACCGTCTTTCATGCCGTCCTTGAATCCCTTGACGGCACCACCAAGATCAGAACCGATGTTTCTGAGCTTCTTGGTGCCGAAGACCACCACAACGATCGCGAGAACTACCAACCAGTGCCAAATCGAAAAGGTACCCATCGTGACTCCAGAGAAATTGAAACAGCGGACACCGCTGAACCTGAGATTCTAAGCCCGGGGCACAGTTCAGCACCGCTCGTCGGCGCGAAATGCCCGGGAATCCACACACGCCTTCAAGCAAGGCCAATCACGCGCTTGCCAGTGCCCGGCGTTACCCCCGCAGCCATGGGCGCGCCCCACCCATCACATGCACATGAAGGTGGTGCACCTCTTGACCTCCTTGCGCACCTGTATTGCAAACGATGCGAAATCCGCCTTCCGGATAGGGTTCACAGCCTTGCTCCATGGCCAATTTCGGAGCCAGCATCATCATCTTGCCCATCAGGCGCTCGTGCTCCGGCAGAAGTTGCGCCATGGAAGGAATGTGCAGCTTGGGCACCATAAGAAAGTGCACCGGCGCCCATGGCTGGATGTCATGAAATGCAAAGATGTCTTCGTCTTCAAACACCTTTTTCGAAGGAATCTGACCGGAAACAATTTTGCAAAAAATGCAGTTGGGTACGTCTGAGGTCATGGGTCGTTCAATCCGGCATGGCTCGGCTGGCATTCATGCGCACCATGCCCTTGACGATGCGGTAGAGAAACCAGACGGAAATCAACACCCAGGCCACGGCGCCGGGGATGTAGAACAAGAGGAACAATGGAAAGGTCACCAGGTAAAGCACACCAGCCCAGAGCACCGAACGGATACGCCAGCCAAAATGGCTGGCCTGCCAGGTCCCTGCCGCATCATCTCGCTTGACCAGGTCAATCACCAAAGCCACCAGCAGGATGCCAATGCCCACCTGAGCGCCGGGCACTACCGCTGCCACGGCCACGATCAAGTGCAATAGGTAACTGACCCAACCGATGGTTTTGAGCGATTCGGCCTGTTCCTGGCCTTTGATCTGAACGTCGGTTACTTCAACGTCGTTGTGCATCGCAGTCTCCTGTCAGTGCGGGGAACCATCCGAAATCTCTCGGGCCAAGGCCTTTCGCAGAGCTTTCTCTTCGAGACCGCTCAAACCTTCTCTGCGGGAAAGCTCCTGCACGACGTCGGCTGGCGCCTTGCCGTAATGGGCCAGAGCAATCATGCAGTGGAACCAAAGATCAGCCACTTCGTTCACCAGCTTCTGCGGATCACCGCCATGGTCGCAGTCCTTCGCAGCCATCACGGTCTCGGTCGCTTCTTCACCGATTTTTTTCAGGAAGGCATCAGGCCCCTTGTGCAGCAAGCGGGCAACGTAGCTGGTCTCTGGGTCACCGCCATTGGCAGGCTTGCGGCTTTGCACCACAGCAGCGAGCCGCGCAAGTGCATCGGTTTCGGTCATGCTCGTCATTTGTAAATGGATTCCGGGTCTTTGAGCACCGGATCGACCGGTACCCACTGGCCGCTCTGGTGGCTTTGAAAAAAGCAACTGTGACGGCCGGTGTGGCAAGCGATGCCGGGCGCATGGCCGTGCTGGGTCACCTTGAGCAAGACCACATCGTTGTCGCAATCGAGCCGGATGTCGTGCACCGTCTGCACATGCCCGGACTCTTCGCCCTTGAACCACAGCTTGTTGCGCGAGCGGCTGAAATACACAGCCCGGCCCAACTCGGCCGTTTTTTCCAACGCCTCGCGGTTCATCCAGGCAAACATCAGCACATCACCGCTCGCGGCTTCTTGTGCAATCACGGGAACCAGGCCCTGAGCATCCCATTTCACTTCGTCCAACCAGTTCATGCCTTGAATCTACCATGCAGCGCCTGCGACGGACGCGTGTGCCCCATAGGGGTACCATGGGCAGGGCGCCTGACATTGCGCCTGACCATTGCATTTCCGCCCAAAGGGCGCCAACGAGAGACAACCCATGAGAATTCGAACCTTGCTGCTGATTGCCGTGATCCTGCTGGTCGCTGGC
>DAIOEI010000136.1:0-6198 GCA_036746335.1 Hydrogenophaga sp.
TGGCCGGTGCAGCGGCGCTGGTGGCCCGCGGCCTGTGCCCGGCATCGGTGGACTACATGGTGTTTTGCCACCGCTCCGTGGAGCCTGGGCACCGTCTTCTGCTCATTCACCTGCAATCGCCGCCGCTGATCGATCTGGAGCTTCGGATGGGTCAGGGCGTGGGCACACTGCTGGCCTGGCCCATGTTGCTGGCAGCTGAATGTCTGCTTGCCGGGGATGCTTCAGAAGATCCCACTGCAGCAGCTTCCACCGCTACCGATGAACCGCAGCCGCCGGAGGAACCTGGGCCGCCCGCATCAGACGAATGATCCAGCAGGGCTGCACCCCATGTGTTTTGGGGCGGCAGCTTCGGGCGCCAAGGCCGCGATGAAGGATCCTTGTCTGCCTTTTAACTGTCATCAGCTGGCAAGTCCAGCACGAGCGAGGAAGGGCCTGACCGCGCAGGGCCCAGGCGGGCCGAACGGCGCTCCACGGCTTGCAATACCCATCCGGGCTCCAGTTCGGAGCCCACTTGGAAGGGACGCGGTGGCTGCCCATCAATTGCAATAAGGGCCGCGCCCCATTGATCGCGATGGGACACCACACCGATCAACCGGTAGCGGGCCGCAGCGGGTACGGCAGCAGGAGAGGCCGCAGCCACAGGTGTGGTGGGCGAAGACCCCAGGGCGCGGGCGACCGCCGAAACATCTGCGACCGGAGCGCTGCCTGGCAACCCATCCACCAGCACCCACTGGCCAGCACCCCAGAGTTTGAGCCCCCAGAACATCGCAGATATCAGGACAGCCATCCACAACAACCCGGCACCCAGCGCAGGGCCCACGGCCGTACGCTGAGCGCCGCCACCGGGCGCAGCGTACAAGTTCGGCGAACGACCGAAAAGCCATCGGGATTTCATGGGGTCATTATGATCGAGACTATTGGCTTGGCGACCAGGATCGGTGCACACCGGCCTTGCCGCCAACGGCCGTTTGACTTGTTTTTCGGGAGATCGATTTGAGCCAGTTGTTTCAAGCATTGCGCCAGGCCTGTACCGGCTTGCAAAACACGGTACGCACCAACCGCCAGCGCGGATTCACGCTGCTGGAGTTGATGGTCGTCATGGTCATCATTGGTGTACTGGCGGCGATGATCGTGCCCAATGTCATCGGACGCGATGACGACGCCAGGGCCACCGCCGCCCGCACCGATGTGAACAACCTGATGCAAGCCCTCAAGCTGTACCGGGTGGACAACCAACGCTACCCCAGTGCGCAACAGGGTCTCGAAGCCCTGAAGACCAAGCCGACAGTAGACCCGGTGCCGATCAACTGGCGGCCGTATGTGGACAAACTGCCTGCCGATCCGTGGGGCCGCCCATACCAGTACCTCAATCCGGGCGTGCATGGCGAGGTCGATGTGCTCTCTCTGGGAGCCGATGGTCAGCCCGGGGGGGAAGGCGCCAATGCCGACATCGGCAGTTGGCAATAAGCGCACTCGATGACCCACCCCATGCCATCAGGCCTGCGCCGTCTGCGGCCAGTTCGGGCAGCGGGCGTGTCCATGGGCGGCTTCACCTTGCTGGAACTGATGGTGGTGGTCACCATCGTGGCGCTGGCGTCCACCGGCGTCACATTGGCGCTGCGCGAAAACGATGCACAGCGGCTGGAAACCGAAGCCCTGCGCCTGTCCGCCCTGCTGGAGTCTGCCCGGGCCCAATCCCGCAGCGAGGGCACGCCGGTCATCTGGCGGCCCACAGCCTCCGGATTTGAATGGCTGGAGCGTTCTGCGGGCGACGCCACCAGCGGTCAGTCCACAAGCAGGCCAAGGCAATGGCTGCAACCAGAAGTCAAGGCAACCATACTGCAACCGCCTGGCGCGCTGAGCCTGGTGCTGGGGCCAGAACCGCTCATCATGGCGCAGCAACTCGAACTGCAATTGGGCGAGCGCAAGCTGGTGCTGGCCACAGACGGGCTGTCGACGTTTGCGCCGCTGGACGCCAGCACAGCGCCATGACGCCTGCTTGCGCTGGCGCGCGCGCGCGTGGGTTCACCCTGATTGAAGTGTTGGTGGCACTGGCCGTGGTGGCGATCGCCCTGGCGGCCGGCACACAGGCCAGCGGCGCGCTGATCCGCCATGCCGAGCGGCAAAGCGTGCAGTTTCTCGCGCAGACCTGTGCAGAGAACGCGTTGGCACAGCTGCGCCTGAGCCGGCAACTGCCAGATGTGGGCGAATCCGAGACCACGTGCCAACAGGCCGGACTGTCGTTTGCAGTGCAATTGGAGGTCTCACCCACACCCAACCCCAATTTCCGCCGCGTGGAGGCGGTGGTGCATACCGCGGACAACGGCAGTGACCGCCTGCGCCTGCTCAACCTGGCCACGGTGGTGGGGCGCTATTGATGAGCCCGCACACGCTCCCAAATGTGCGCCAGCAGGGGTTCACCCTGATCGAGCTGCTCGTGGCTTTGGTGGTCATGGCCGTGCTGGCCATGCTGAGCTGGCGCGCCATGGACGGGGCCAGCCGGGCGCAGGCACTGACCCGGGAAAGGTCCGACGAGGTGCTGCGCCTGCAAGCAGTGCTCGGTCAGTGGCGGGTGGATCTGGACAGCTTGACCGAAACCGGTGAGCTGCCAGCCCTGGATTTTGACGGTCGTGTGTTGCGCATGACGCGCCGCGACAGCACCGAAGATGGTGTGCAAAGCCCGGGCCTGCGCGTGGTGGCCTGGTCGCGCCTGCTGCCTTCTCCGGGCGGGGCCGACTCAGTCATGTGGGCGCGTTGGCAATCGGGGCCCTTGCAAACGCGCGAGGACCTCGCCCGAGCGTGGCAGCGCGCACAGGTCTGGGGGCGGGAAGAACAGGGCAACACCGGGCGCGACGACACCGGCGGCAACAACACGCCCGACAGCAGCTTGCGCCTGATCGCCCTGGACGACTGGCAGCTGTTCTACCACCGCGGTCAAGGCTGGAGCAACCCGCAATCCGCCGTGGGCACCACCAGCCCCGGCGTAGCCCCTCCCGGTGCGGGCGCCAGCGCGCCCGGCCGCAGCCCCCAGGGCGTTCGACTGGTGCTCAACCTGTCGGCCGGCAAAGGCGTGGCGGGGCCCTTGAGCATCGACTGGGTCAGCCCGTCGTTTTCACCGGCATCGCCATGAAACGCGCGCGTTATGGCCACTCCTTGAACCGCTGCGGCGGTCGTGAAAGTGGCGCGGCATTGCTGCTGGCCATGCTGGTGGTTACTCTGGTGGCCACGCTGTCGTCGGCCGCCCTCTGGCAGCAATGGCGCGCGATCGAAGTCGAGTCTGCCGAGCGCCACCGCATGCAGGCCAGTTGGGTCCTCAACGGCGCTTTCGACTGGGCCCGGCTGATCTTGCGGGAAGACGCGCGGGGCAACCGCAGCCGCAGTGTGGATCACCTGGGGGAGCCCTGGGCCACGCCGCTGGAAGAGGCCCAGCTGTCGACGTTTCTGGCAGCCGACCAAGACAACAACACCGACAACCTGCTGCCCGCCTTTCTCTCCGGTGATATGAGGGACGCGCAGTCGCGGCTGAATTTTCGCAACCTGGTGCGCAGAACCGGCAGCGGCGCGGAAGAAAAAGTGGAGCTGTCGGAGCCCGACCTGGCCAGCTTCCTCAAGCTCTACCAGTTGCTCGACCTGCCCGCCTCGGAGCTGAACCAGGCTGCACAAGCACTGCTGGAAACTGAACAGCGCGCCAGTGACGATCCACGGCCATCGCCCACACCGCTGGCGCCGCAGCGGTTTGCGCAGCTGGCCTGGCTGGGCATCGGCGAGCGCAGCCTGCTGGCCCTGACGCCCCATGTGACAGTGCTGCCCGAACGCACCCCTTTGAACATCAACACCGCGAGCGCCGAAGCGCTGACTGCGGCCATTGCAGACCTCGACCTTGCCCAGGCCCAGCTCATGCTGACCGGGCGAGATCTGAAACCCTTTGAATCGCTGGAAGATGTTCGCCAGCGCGTGCCGGGTCTGCAGGAGACCAGTCTGAATGCCCAGCGACACGACGTGCGCAGCCGCTACTTTGAGGCCCGCGTGCGGTTGCGGCTGGACAATCGCGTGACCGAGGAACGCGCGCTCATTCAAAGGGATCAACTGCAGGTCAATGTGCTCTGGCGCCAGCGCCAATGAAAAGAGCCCACGTTGATCATGAACCTATTACCTACAATCGTTCAAGCATGCGCCCAATGCGCATGAAGCAGTTTTTTTGACTCTTCCATTCCACCTTCTGCTGTGCTGATCCTCACACCCGCTGCATTCGCGCTTACCCAGACTCCCGGCATGCTGGTGGACTGGGTGCGCTCGGTCGATGGCCGGATGGTGCTGGAGCATGGCAGTTGCGCCCCGGCTCTGCTCCCGCGTGATGAGGACTGTGTTTGGGTTATGCCGCCGTCCGCGGTGTCGTGGCACCGCGTGATCCTGCCCAAGCTGGCACCTTCCCGTTTGCGCGCCGCGCTGGACGGATTGCTGGAAGAGCAATTGCTCAGCGATCCCGCCGAGCTGCACCTGGCGCTGGCGCCTGGCGGCCAGCCCGGGCAGACCGTATGGGTGGCCGCCTGCCGCAAGGCCTGGCTGCAAACCTGGTTGCAAACACTGGAATCCGCTCAGCGCCCGGTCAACCGGATCGTTGCGGCCCAGTGGCCCGCGCAGGACCCAGTCCACTGGGTGCATGAGCAGGACGGTCAGCCTTGGGCGTTGAGCGTCGGCGTGACCGGTGTCAGTTGTCTGCCGCTGGACAGCTTTGTGCGCCTGCCCACCCAGCTCACACCCGAGCTGGGTGGGCAGGCGCCCGGGTCCGAAACGGATGGCGCCCGGTATCTGGCCGAACCGGCATGGGTCGCCCAGGCCGAGCATGTGCTGGATCGGCGCGTCAACCTCTGCGCCCGCCCCGAATGGTTGCTGCGTTGCACCCAGGCCGATGGCAATCTGGCCCAGTTTGATCTCAGCCTCTCGAACTCGGTGCGGCGGAGCCAGCGCCTGCGCCGCTGGCTGCGAGAAGGACGCAGCGCCCCCCAATGGCGCGCCGCCCGATGGGGCCTGGGTGCGCTGTTGGTGGTGCAATTGCTGGGGCTCAATCTGTGGGCTTGGCAGGACCGCCAGGCGATCAAAGCCAAGGAGCAAATGCTCGGATCGATTCTCCAGAGCCGGTTCCCGGAGGTCTCGCTGGTGCTGGACGCGCCTGTGCAGATGCAGCGGGAACTGGATCGGCTGCGCAGCGCCAGCGGGGCACTGTCACAACGCGATCTGGAAACCCAGCTGGCCGCGCTGGCCCTGGCCACACAGGAGCCCTTGCCCATCACCAGTATCGACTACTCTGCCGAGGGCACCCGGCTGGCTTTGGGCGCAGATGTCAGCGAGCCCTGGCCCGCTTGGCAAGCCGCATTGGCCCGCCAAGGCTTGCAGGCCACGCTGACCGACCAGATTCTGAGCCTGCGCCCGACCACCATCAGCGCGCCCTCGCCATGAACGCCAAACCCACAGGCCTGCACGCCTTGAGTCGCAAAGTCACCGTCTGGTGGACAACACGAGCGCCGCGCGAGCGCCGTGTGCTGGCGCTGGCTGCCTGGGTTGTCGGACTGAGCGCGGCCTGGTGGCTGGCCATCGCACCGGCGATGAGCACCTTGCGGACTTCGAACGGGCACCACGCGCGGCTGGACGCTCAAATCGCCCGCCTGCAACAACTGGCTGGAGAAACCGAACAGGTACGAGCACTCAACGCGAGCCCCGCTCCCGGCCGCAGTGCCGCTGTGCGCGCCCTGGAACAGTCTTTGCCACAGTTGGGCGAGCAGGCGCGGCTGAATCTGCAAGGCAGCCAGGCCAGCGTGACCCTGCAAGGCACCAGCGCAGAGGCACTGGCCCTTTGGCTCAACCAGATGCGGGTCAATGCCCGCCTGTTCCCGGTCCAGGTGCAATTACGGCAAGCTGCCGAGCCCGGCCGTTGGGTCGGGCAGGTCGTTCTCAGCGGCCCCGGCCTGCAGGATGGGGGCCTATGAAGCGGCTGAGTCCGGTTCGCTGGGCGTGGGCTGGCGCAGTCCTTGGGCTGTTGCTGGCTCTGGTTCTGTTTGCGCCTGCCCGGTGGCTGGGCTCTGCACTGACGCAACTCAGTGGCGGCCAAATACAGCTCGCCAACGAACGGGGCACCGTGTGGCAGGGCCATGCCGATTTGCTGCTGACCGGCGGAGAAGGCAGCCGCAGTCTCAGCGCCCT
>DAIOEI010000137.1:0-6198 GCA_036746335.1 Hydrogenophaga sp.
TCATGAAACCGGCGCCACGGTCGGGCTCGACCACGATCACCTGGGCAATGCGGAAGGCGGAGTCACCGAGCAGCAGGGTCTGCCCCATGCGCACGTCCAATTGAATCAGCAGCGCCGCATCCACCCAGGCGGTGCCGGGTTCGGGGATGTCGCGCGTGACGACATCGGGCTGGTCAGGACCTGGCGCCACGCGCAGGCTGCCACGCAACGGGTAGCCGGGTGCCACCGCCTTGAGCGCCACCAGTTTGGCCGCGCCGCCGTTTTCTTCCGGTGCGCGCCCCATGGTGGGAAAGCCCAGCGTTTGCACCGACTTCAAGCCCAATGCTGCGGCCTGCTCGGCAAAGGCCGGGGGGGGCGGGTTGTCGCTGCTGAGCACGGCGTCGCCGCCAATGAGTGCACGAGCGTCGCGCTGCAGACCGTTTTGCAAGCGGTCTGCAAAGAAACCGACCGAAGTCAAAGCCGCCACCGCCAGCGAAACCGCCACCAAAAGCAGGCGCAACTCACCGGCGCGCCAATCGCGCCAGAGCGAGCGCCAGCCCAGAGACCAGAATGAGACCGAAATGGAAGCGGAAGCAGTTGACATACCATGACCTTACCGCAAGCCAGACATCCGCGCGGTGCGGTGCAGTTTGTGATGCGGCTTGCACCCGCCGCCCGGCGCGGCGCGGGGGTGGGTCAGTTCATTTCGTGCCAAAGATGCGGTCGCCCGCGTCACCCAATCCCGGAACGATGTAGCCGTGTTCGTTGAGCTCGCGGTCCACCGCCGGGGTGTAGATCGGCACATCGGGGTGCGCATCGTGGAAGGTCTGTATCCCCTGCGGGCAAGTGACCAGACAAACAAAACGGATGGAGCGCGGGTTCGTGGCCTTCAGGCGGTCCACCGCTGCCACCGCCGAATTGCCGGTGGCCAGCATCGGGTCCAGCACGATCACGTCGCGCTCCTCCATGCCGCTGGGCATCTTGAAGTAGTACTCCACGGCCTGGAGCGTGGCCGGATCGCGGTACAGGCCCACATGGCCGACGCGCGCACCCGGGATCACCTGCAACATCCCGTCCAGAAAACCGTTGCCCGCACGCAGGATGGAGACCAGCACAATTTTTTTGCCGTCGATTACCGGCGACATCATTTTCTCCAGCGGTGTCTCGATCTCGATCAGTTGCGTGGGCATGTCGCGCGTGATCTCGTAGGCCAGCAGGGCAGACAGTTCCTGAACCAGCTCGCGAAAACTCTTGGTGCTGGTATCCTTGCGGCGCATCAGCGTGAGCTTGTGTTGGACCAGAGGGTGGTTGATGACATGGACGTCGCGGCTCATGGCGGTCGTGGCTTTCTCTGTCAAGGGGTCACAAAAGGGCCTTACGGTGCAGGCTGTGGCCGCGCCGAAGTGGTCTTGAGTGTATGCCTGCTCCGGCAGGCGCCGACCGCCAGCGCCAACTCAGCCAGCGTTCGCTGGCTCGGGCACCGCATCAAAAACGATGCGCTGGGCGTGCGAGAAGCAGAAGAAGCGCTTGTGGGTGGCGCGCCCCACCGCACAAAGGCCCACGCGCTCGGCGACATGGAGCCCCATTTCGGTGATACCGCTGCGAGAGATCACCACCGGCACCCCCATTTGCGCCGACTTGATGACCATCTCGCTGGTGAGGCGGCCGGTGGTGTAGAAGACCTTCTCGCCGCTGGGCAAGGGACCTTGCAAAGACAACCAACCGGCAATCGTGTCCACCGCATTGTGCCGACCCACGTCTTCCACGAACAGCTGCAACTGGTCGTCCACGAACAGCGCACAAGCATGCACGGAGCCGGCGGTCTTGTAGGTGCTGTCGTGCAGACGGATCGCGTTGACGATGCCGTACAGCTGCGACTGGCGCAACTTCGCCTCGGGCGGCAACACAATGCGGTCCACGTCGTCCATCAGGCCGCCGAACACGCTGCCCTGGCCACAACCCGTGGTGACCACACGGCGCGCGGTGCGCTCCTCGATCCGGTCGATCCCAGACCGTGTCACCACGGCAGCCGCGCCCACATCCCAGTCAACGGTGATGGATTCGATTTCGTGTACACCGCTGACCAGCCGCTGGTTGAGCAGATAACCCAGCACCAGCCACTCGGGGTGGGCACCCAGGGTCATGAGCGTGACCAACTCGCGCTTGTCCACATACACCGTGAGATCGCGCTCGGCCGGAATGCGGATGCGGCGCGTCTGGCCCTGTTCATCCGTGACCGCGACTTCACGGGTCAGATCGGCTCGGGCTTGGGTCAGCCTGGGCTGCAAAGGGGGCACCGATACCGACGCCTCCGTCAGGTTGGCGGGAAGGTCAGCCAGGTTCATCCGTGCGTGGCCCTGCCAGCCGTCTTGGGCTCATCAGGCGAAGCAAGGCGTCGCGGGGCATGCATGGACACCACGGCAGGTCAGGCTTTTGCGGCCGCCTGCAAGCCGGTGTCTGCAGCAGGTTTGCTGCGTTGTGCCGGAATCTTGCCCGCCTTGACGTCGTCGTACCACAGCTCGTGGTGTTCTTTGGCCCAGGCCTCGTCCACATAGCCGGTGCGCATGGCGCCATAAGCGCCCTTGACACCCACCGTGCCCATGTAGATGTGCCCCATGATCAGAGCCATCATCACCAGGGCGCAAGCAAGGTGCAACATGTGGGCGATCTGCATGTCACCACGAAGATAGAGCGCACCAGGGATCAGCTTGTCGAGGAACAGGCCTGAGCCCACCACCACGATACCGGGGATGGTGACGCCCCACCAGAACAGGCCCTTCTCGCCAGCATTGAAGCGGTGCGAAGGCACTTCGTGTTCGCCCAGCATGCCCCCGGCCTTGCTCAGCCAAACCACGTCGGACTTGTTGGCAATGTTGTCCTTGATGAAGGTGATCACGATGATCGCCAATGACACGGCAAACAGTGGACCAACAAAGTTGTGCACGTTTTTGAGCGCATAAGCCAACCAGCCAAACAGCGTGCTGCCGATCACCGGCAACAGGAAGTACTGGCCAAAAGCCATCACGATGCCGGAGATTGCCAGCACAATGAAGGCTCCAGCGTTGGACCAATGTGCGGCGCGCTCAAAGGGCGTGAAGCGTTCGATCTTGCGACCCGTGTCCTTCAAATGACCACCCAGCGGACCCTTGGTCGCGTAGAAGATCACGAGCGTGAGCAAAACAATGAAGAGCAGCGCGCCACCGTAAGGAATGAGCCAGTTGTTTCGCACCTGCCGCCAGGCTTCCCCTGCGGTCGTCAGACGAGACCCCGGGTATTGCACGAAGGGCTGGATCAGGTTACCCGCCTCGGGCGCCTGTGACACCGGCAGGCTGCTGTAACCGGTCACACCTTTGCCAACGTCGCGCCACATGGGGGCGTTGTTGCCCGGCTGCACCTGTTTGCGCTCGGCATTGGACTGGTTTGCGTAGTTGGAGTCTGTGCTGGCGTCGGGCGCAATCTCGAAAATATTGGCGCTGCGAATGCCGCCCATGGCCGATGAGGCCGCCGGCGGCGGTGGATCGTCCGGCGGCAAGGCGCCGCCAGTGGTTTGTGCATTCACCAGACCCAGGGTGACAGCCAGCGAAAACGCCAAGCCCCAGCTGCGCAGACGGACAACAGTGGATGTGCTCATGCGCCGCTCCTCACTGCGTGCTGACACGCGAATAGTCGTTCATGCCGTACTGGGCGCGCGTCTTGAGCTGTTGTTCCCAGCTGTTCTTATCGCCTGGCTTCCAGTTGGGGTCCTGGTACTGGCTCTGGCCAACACCGGTGTAGGGTGCTGCATCGTTTTTGGATCCGGTGGTTTCCTGTGGCTGCTCGCCACAGGCGGTGAGCGCGCCTACAACAACCAGCAAGCCCAGAGTACTCCATGTTTTGTGGTTCACGACTTGGTCCCTCCCTGGGCTGTGCCGTAGGCGGTGCCCCAGCCCCAGACTTCTGCACCTTTGCCACGGCGCAGCACGCGGCTGCGGAAAATGTCGGCCACGGTGTCTCCATCGCCAGCGAGCAGCGCCTTGGTCGAGCACTGTTCGGCGCAGGCCGGCAGCTTGCCTTCGGCCAGGCGGTTGCGGCCGTATTTTTCGAATTCGGTCTGGCTGCCGTGCTCTTCAGGACCGCCGGCACAGAAGGTGCACTTGTCCATCTTGCCACGCACGCCAAAGGTGCCTTGGCTCGGGAACTGCGGTGCTCCGAACGGGCAGGCATAGCTGCAGTAACCACATCCGATGCACACATCCTTGTCGTGAAGCACCACTCCTTCGTCTGTGCGGTAGAAGCAATTGACCGGGCAGACAGCCATGCAGGGTGCGTCGCTGCAGTGCATGCACGCGACCGAAATGGACTTTTCGCCCGGGACACCATCGTTGAGCGTGACCACACGGCGGCGGTTCACACCCCAGGGGACTTCGTTTTCGTTCTTGCATGCGGTAACGCAACCGTTGCACTCGATGCAACGCTCGGCGTCGCAGATGAATTTCATTCGTGCCATCGTGTGTCTCCTCAGGCTTTTTCTACATTGCAAACCGTGGTCTTGGTCTCTTGCATCATCGTGACGATGTCGTAACCGTAGGTGGTGGACGTGTTGATCGCCTCACCGCGCACCACCGGCATGGCGCCGTCCGGGTAGTAAGCTTTCATGTCCTCGCCCTGCCAGCGACCCGAGAAGTGGAAAGGCATGAACACCGTTTCGGCATCCACCCGCTCAGTCACCAGCGCCTGCACATTCAGACGGGCACCCGTGGGGGTACTGACCCACACGCGTTCGCCATTGCGGATGCCACGCTCGGCAGCCGTGGCCGGGTTGAGCTCGATGAACATCTCCTGCTGCAACTCGGCCAGCCACGGGTTGGAGCGCGTTTCTTCACCACCACCCTCGTACTCGACCAAGCGGCCAGAGGTCATGATCAGCGGGAACTTCTCGTGGACCTTTTCCGCGACGTTTTTGTCCTGCAAAGACTTGTAGAGGATGGGCAGGCGCCAACGGACTTTCTGGTCATCGTGGCTGGGATACTTGGCGATCAGGTCCGGCCGTGTGCCGTACACCGGCTCGCGGTGCTGCGGCACGGCATCGGGGAAATTCCACACCACCGCTCGCGCCTTGGCGTTGCCAAACGGATGGCAGCCGTGAGCCATGCACACGCGCTGAATGCCGCCCGACACATCGGTCTTCCAGTTTTTGCCTTCGGCTTTGGCTTTCTCGGCGTCGGTCAGGTCGTCCCACCAACCGAGCTTCTTGAGCAGCAGATGATCGAACTCCGGATAGCCGGTGGTGATTTCGGCGCCTACCGAGTGGGAGCCGTCTTCGGCCAGCAGGCTCACGCCCTCGCGCTCCACGCCGAAGTTGGCACGGAAGTTACCGCCGCCGTCCATGACGTGGCGGGACGTGTCGTACAGATTGGGCGACCCCGGGTGCTTGAGCTCCGCAGTACCAAAACACGGCCATGGCAGACCGAAGTAGTCGCCCGACATGTCGTAGCCGGTTTCCTTGTCGATCACCTGGCCTTTGCAGCGCAAGGACTTGATGTCAAAAGCGCCCATGTTGCGCATGTGGGCCTTCAGGCGCTCCGGGCTCTGACCGGTGTAGCCGATGGTCCAGACAGAGGCGTTGATTTCACGCAGGATGTCCTCCACCACGGGCTCGTCCATGCCCTTGACCTGCTGCATCTTGAAGTTCTTGCTGAGCTCCTTGTCAAAGCCCAGCTTCTGAGCGAACTGGTGCATGATCATGTGGTCGCTGCGGCTCTCCCACAGCGGCTCGATCACCTTCTCGCGCCACTGGATGGAACGGTTGGACGCCGTGCACGAACCGCTGGTCTCGAACTGCGTGGCCGCCGGCAGCAGGTACACCGCGCGGTCGGGGTTCAGGTCTTCGGGCTTGCCCGGCATCGCCGCCATGGCGGCGGTGGCCGACGGGTAGGGATCCACCACCACCAGCAGGTCCAGCTTGTCCATGGCGCGCTTCATTTCCAGACCGCGGGTCTGCGAGTTGGGCGCATGACCCCAGAAGAAAACACCGCGCAGGTTCGGGCCCTGATCGATCAGTTCGTTCTTCTCCAGCACCCCGTCGATCCAGCGTGAGACGGTGATGCCGGGCTTCTCCATCATGCCCTCGGCGTACTGGGCCTTGATCCAGTCGTACTCCACACCCCATATGCCTGCATAGTGTTTCCAGGAGCCCGCCGCCAGGCCGTAGTAGCCGGGCAGCGAGTCGGGGTTGGGGCC
>DAIOEI010000138.1:0-6194 GCA_036746335.1 Hydrogenophaga sp.
GCCACCGTCTGCGGCAAGCTGGAAACCCGATACCGCTACTCCAACACCCTCGGCTGGAACACCTTCCCCGTCCCGCTGCTGACCGAGAACAACAAGGCCGACCTGACCGCCAGCGCCGAAGCCATTCTGCTGGCCCGCGAGGCGCATTTCCCCGCCACCATCGCCGACCTGTACGACCCCGACACCATGCCCGCCAACCTGCGCCACGCCCACGAGCGCAACGACGAACTGTTGGAACGCATTTACATAGGCCGCCGCTTCAAAAACGACACCGAACGCCTAGAAAAGCTGTTCGATCTCTACACCAAGATGACAGCCGCAGAGAAGAGCAAGCCTGCCGCTAAGGCCGCCAAGGGAAGGAAGAAAACTTCATGAGCAGCACAAAGCAGGCGCGCATGGCGGTGGCTACCGAGACGGCTCTGTACGGCGAGTTGCTGGGCGAGATCAAGCAGCGCATTCGCCATGCACAGGCTCGGGCTTGGATGGCGGTCAATGTCGAGTTGATCCGCCTGTACTGGCGCATCGGCCAAGTCATTGACCACCGGCAGCGGCAGGAGGGCTATGGCACAGCCGTCATTCCACGGCTGGCCCGCGACCTGCACAACGAATTGCCCGAGGAGAAGGGGTTTTCTGAGCGCAACATCAAGCGCATGCTGGCGTTTTACCGCCTGTACCCCCACGCGGCCATGGATACAGAGCTTGTGCCACAGCCTGTGGCACAAGCCGTGGTTTGCCCGGCGGACGGGGCCACCGCGACGGGGGTGGACTTTCCCGCCCCACTGCTGCTGGCTGTGCCCTGGGGCCACCATGCGGTGCTGATGGAAAAGGTGAAGGATGCCGCTGCACGCCAGTGGTACATGCAGGCGGCGCTGGACAACGGCTGGAGCCGTTACCTGCTGCAAGACCACATTCAGGCGGCCAGCCACCAGCGTGTCGGTAAGGCGGCGAACAACTTCTCACTGCGCCTGCCCGAGCCAGACTCGGCCTTGGTGCAGCAGACGCTGAAAGACCCCTACCTGTTCGATTTCCTGACCTTGGAGGTGCCGTTTCACGAGCGCGAGTTGGAAACCGGGCTGATGGCGCACTTGCAGAAGTTTCTGCTGGAATTGGGGCAGGGCTTCGCCTTCGTTGGCCGTCAGTACCACGTAGAGCTGGGCGATCAGGATTTCTACATCGACTTGCTGTTCTACCACCTCAAGCTGCGCTGCTACGTGGTGATTGACCTCAAACGCGGTGCGTTCAAGCCCGAGTACGCGGGCAAGATGAGCTTTTATTGCAGCGTGGTCAATGACCGGCTGCGCCACGGTGACGACAAGCCCACCATCGGCTTGATCTTGTGCCAGCAGCACAACCGGGTACTGGCGGAATACACCTTGCGCGGCATGGACAACCCTATCGGCGTATCCAGCTACGAGCTGACACGTGCCCTGCCCGTCGAGTTGGAATCCTGCCTGCCCAGCGTTGACCAAATTGAACTCGAATTGGCCGGGCCACACACGCCCACAAAAGAACCCACCGAAACGAACAGGGAAGAACACCGCGAATGAGCAACACCCACAACCCCACCAATGCCTACACCGTGCCCTCGGTGTCCATTGCCACCGCGCGCACGGGCGCATCAGCCAAGGCCAACGAGCTGGGCATGCGCGCCATGCAAGAGCGCGCCTATGCCAAGCGCGGCGAGCAGTACCTGCTGATCAAGTCGCCGCCCGCATCGGGCAAAAGCCGTGCGCTGATGTTCATTGCGCTGGACAAGCTGCACAACCAGGGTTTGCAACAGGCCATTGTGGTGGTGCCCGAACGGTCGATTGGCGGCAGTTTTGCCGACGAGGCCTTGACCCAATTCGGTTTTTACTGGGACTGGCAGGTGGCCCCGCAGTGGAACCTGTGCAATGCGCCGGGCGGCGACGAGCCGCGCGCGGCAAGCTCCAAGGTGGCGGCGGTGCGCCAGTTTTTGGACAGCGGCGACAAGGCGTTGGTTTGTACCCACGCCACCTTCCGCTTTGCGGTGGAGGCGCTGGGCATTGCGGCTTTTGACAACCGCTTGATCGCCATTGACGAGTTTCACCACGTCTCCAGCAACCCAGACAATGTGCTGGGCAGCCAGCTGGGTGCCTTTATTGCCCGCGACAAGGTGCATGTGGTGGCGATGACGGGCTCTTACTTTCGGGGCGACAGCGAGGCGGTGCTGGGTCCGGCGGATGAAGCCAAGTTCGAGACCGTGACTTACACCTATTACGAGCAGCTCAACGGCTACCGGTGGCTCAAGTCGCTGGACATTGGCTATTTTTTCTACACCGGGCCGTATGTGGACGCGGTGACCAAGGTGTTGGACCCGGCGCTGAAGACCATCGTCCACATTCCGAACGTGAACGCGCGCGAGAGCCTGAAAGACAAGCAGCGCGAGGTGGACGAGATCATGCACGGCCTGGGCGAGTGGAAGGGCGTGGACCCGGTCACCGGTTTTCATTGTGTGGCCGCCAAGGATGGCAGAACCTTGAAGGTGGCGGACTTGGTGGACGACAGCGACCCGGCCAAACGCACCCGCGTGCTGGGTGCGCTGAAAGATCCCGCCCACAAAAACGACCGCGACCATGTGGATGTGATCATTGCGCTGGGCATGGCCAAGGAGGGTTTCGACTGGATTTGGTGCGAACACGCGCTGACGATTGGCTACCGCAGCAGCTTGACCGAGATCGTGCAGATCATTGGCCGCGCCACACGGGATGCCAAGGGCAAAGAGCGTTCGCGCTTCACCAACCTGATTGCCGAACCCACGGCGGAGCAGTCCGCTGTGACCGAGGCCGTGAACGACATGCTCAAGGCCATTTCGGCCAGCTTGCTGATGGAGCAGGTGCTGTCGCCGCGCTACGAATTCACGCCCAAGAACGCAGGCGCCCAAGAGGGCTTTGTTTACAACGGCGGCGAGGGCTACCAAGCAGGGCGCAGCAATGTCGGCGTGAACGAGGCCACCGGCCAGTTCCACGTCGAAATCAATGGCCTGACCAAGCCCGAAACGCCCGAGGCCACCCGCATTTGCAAGGAAGACTTGAACGAGGTGGTGACCAGCTTTTTGCAGGACAAAACGGCGCTGGAGCGTGGCTTGTTCGACAAAGAAAACACCTTGCCCGAAGAGCTGACGCAGTTGCGCATGGGCAAGATCGTGCGCGAGCGCTACCCCGAGTTGAGCGCGGGCGACCAAGAGGCGATTCGGCAGCATGCCGTGGCCGCCATGAACATCACCCAGCAGGCCAAGCTGGCCCTGGCCCAGGCGGATGCAGCGGGCAGCACCGCACCCGGCAGCGCGCAAGGCAGCGCACAAGGTAATACCGGCTTGCTGGACGGTGTGCGCAAGTTTATGAATGTGCGCGACTTGGACATTGATTTGATCGACCGCATCAACCCGTTCGATGCTGCCTATGCGGTGCTGGCCAAGGCGATGGACGAGAAATCGCTGCGCCAGGTGCAGGCGGCCATTGCCGCCAAGAAGCTCAGCATTCCCGAAGACGAAGCGCGCGACCTGTCCAGGCGGGCCTTGCAGTTCAAGCACGAGCGTGGCCGCCTGCCAGACATCAACTCGGCGGACGCTTGGGAGAAGCGCATGGCCGAAGGCGTGGCGGCGTTGGCACGCTACCGCGCACAAGCCAAGGCCGCGCAAGCAGGAGCCGCCCATGGCTGACTTGGACGACGACGAGCTGCTGGACGCGCTGGGCGTTGACGTAACGCCGCTCAAGGCGTCCAGCCGGACGCCGCGCGAGGAGCGCATCATGGCGGGCTTTGAGGACATCCTGCGCTTTCACCAGACGCATGGGCGGGCACCGCAACATGGCGCGGGCCGCGACATCTTCGAGCGGCTGTATGCCGTGCGGCTGGATCGGTTGCGCCAATTGCCCGAGGCGCAGGCCCTGCTGGCCGCGCTGGATGGGCCGGGCTTGCTCACCGTTGCCACCAGCACGCCGGTTGATGTGGATGCGCTGGATGAAGACGCGCTGCTGGCTGAGCTGGGTGTGGCGAGTGCGGCACCCGATGAAGACGACATCACCGTGTTGCGGCACGTCCGTTCGGGGGTGGAGAAACGCGCCGCTGAAGCGGTGGCTGACCGGACCCCGTGCAAGGATTTCGATCGTTTTCAGCCGTGGTTTGATCAGGTGGAGCGCGAGTTGAAGGCGGGCGTGCGCAAGGCCCTGCCGTTTGGCCGCGATGCCAGCATCCTCCAAGGCAATTACTTTGTTTTGAGTGGTCAGCTGGCCTATGTGGCCGAAGTGGGCGAGACGATCAAAGCCCCCAACGGCGAAAGCGATGCGCGCTTGCGCGTCATTTACGCCAACGGCACCGAAAGCAACCTGCTGCGCCGCTCGCTGCAACGAGCCCTCTACAAAGACGAGACGGGCCGCCGCCTCACAGACCCCGGCATCGGCCCGCTGTTTGGCGAGACGCTGGAAGAGGGCGACATTGAAAGCGGCACCATTTACGTGCTGCGCAGCCAGTCAGACCACCCGTATGTGGCCCAACACCGGGAGCTGATCCACAAGATCGGCGTGACCGGAGGCAAGGTCGAAACCCGCATTGCCAACGCGGCGCTGGACGCGACCTACCTGCTGGCAGAGGTGGAGATTGTGGCGACTTACAAGCTGGCCGGTATCAACCGCACCAAGCTTGAGAACCTGTTTCACCGCATTTTTGCCGCTGCCCAGCTGGACCTGACGATTCAAGACCGCTTTGGCCACCCTGTACGGCCCAGGGAGTGGTTTCTGGTGCCGCTGCATGTGATTGACGAGGCGGTCAAGCGGGTTGTGGACGGTTCGATCACCGATATGGCCTATGACCTTGCAGCGGCAAAACTGGTGCATGGGGCGTAGCAGTTAAAAATTACCATGATGGTAAAAATATTCGTTCTTTCAGCGTACAGTAACCATCCTCCCGCAGTGCTTGGCACCGGGCGGATCAAGATCGCCGGGGGGCCGCTGTATGAACTGGCAGGGGTGCAGGCGCTGGTTCAAGACGAAGAGAAGCTCAAGGCATGGACAGACAAGTGTCGTAAGGATTTGCGTAAGTGGTTTGACGACGATCTACAGCGGGTCGCCGACCTCATTGGTAGCCTGAAGATGTCGGACTACATTGATTCGGAATGGTGTGAGAACGGCAAAGGTGCTGTCGCTGCGTGCGATGCCTACAGCATTCGTCGAGTTGAAAAAGTACCCGCCACCGGGCGGACCTTTCAGATGGAATATTTTTTGAAATTTGCAGTGAGCAAGACCGGTACTTTGGTGCTGATGGTGTCTTGCCACGCTTGAAAGGAGTGCCGCCATGAGCGCACAAGAACTTTGCCCGATCTGCGGTGAAGGCCATGTCACCGAGCAGGTTCAAATGGTTGAGAGCGAATACAAAGGCCAACAAGAAAAGCTGCCTTTGCACTTCAAACTGTGCGACACCTGCACTTCGGACTTCGCCGGGGCCGCCGAGAGCAAGCGCAACAGACGGGTACTGATGGCATTTCGCAAGAGGGTAGACGGCTTGCTCACGGGTGCCGAAATCACTGCATTGCGCCAGCAGTACAACTTGACCCAGGGTCAGGCTGCCAAATTGTTCGGCGGTGGCCCTGTTGCATTCTCAAAGTACGAGAACGACGACGTGGCCCAGTCGGAGTCCATGGACACCTTGCTGCGCCTCATCCGTCGCAGTGCAGTGGCTTTCTGGGAGTTGGTCGATGAGAAGGGCATGAGAGCCGAGTTCGTGGTTGAGAAGGTGGTAACGCTCGCACGCCCACAACATATCCGGGTGCCGCTAACGCGGGACAACGGCGCACGGATGGATAAGGTCTACAACCGCAGAGAGTTCCGGCGAATTGCTCAAGGAGAGGTGCCATGCTTGAGCAGATGAACACGCGCCCGAGCTTGATGTCGTTGCGGGTTCTCTCCTTTCACGGCGACAACAGGGCGGAGGCCGACGGCGCTCGATGGGCCTTGGAGCTACAGCAGGACATTCAAATGGCGCTGGCCGTGCCCAAGGTGTCGGGTGCAGGGTTACAAGCGTCCGTGAAAATTGAGCTGACTGCGCAGGCCAAAAGCGAACAAAGCAACGCAGAGCCTGCGTCGTTCAAGGGCCTTTACGAGGCCAAATTTAATTACCTGCCCGAAGTGACCGAGGCAACGGTGGCTCCACTGATGGAGCAGGAGCCCTATCAGTACATGCTG
>DAIOEI010000139.1:0-2138 GCA_036746335.1 Hydrogenophaga sp.
CCGGCCAGCGCCTGGTTGCTGCTGCCCTGGCGACCCAGCGCCCGCTGGCGCGCGGCCACCACACGGTTTCGCACCATTTCGGTGCACTCTCCGGCTGGCCCGCTCAACACGTCGTCGGGCGGCAGGGCAGGTACTTCCACATGCAGGTCGATGCGGTCGAGCAGAGGGCCGCTGAGTTTGCCCTGGTAACGGGCAATCTGGTCGGGTGTGTCGCGGCAGGCGCGGGTGGGATGGCCCAGGTAGCCGCAGGGGCAGGGGTTCATGGCCGCAATCAGCTGAAAGCGCGCCGGGAACTCGCTTTGCATGGCCGCGCGCGAGATGCGGATGTGGCCGCTTTCCAGTGGTTCGCGCAGGGCTTCCAGCGCGGCGCGCGGGAACTCGGGCAGTTCGTCAAGAAAGAGCACGCCGTGGTGCGCCAGGGAGATTTCGCCCGGCCGGGGCGGTGAACCGCCGCCGACCAGGGCCACTGCGCTGGCGCTGTGGTGCGGCGCGCAGGTGGGGCGCTCGCCCCAGTGGGCCAGGTCAAAGCGCCCGGCCAACGAGGCCACCGCGGCCGACTCCAGGGCCTGCTCGGTGTTCATGGGCGGCAGCAGGCCGGCAAAACGTTGCGCCAGCATGCTTTTGCCCGAGCCGGGCGGGCCGAGCATGAGCAGGCTGTGGCCCCCGGCGGCCGCGATCTCCAGCGCGCGCCGGGCGGCGGCCTGGCCTTTTACGTCGGCCAGGTCGGGGTACCGCGGCGACAGGCCCAGCGGTGTTGGCGCGAGGCGGGCCCAGCCGCCGTCGTCGGGCGGGGGCTTGGGTGCGCTGGCGTCGCTGCCGGAGGTGCCCTCCGGGCGAAAGTGAGCCACCACATCCAGCAGATGCCGCGCACGATAAACCTGGGCCTGCGGCACCAGCGCGGCTTCTTCCGCGCTGCCGTGGGGCAGCACCAGCTTGGCCGGCAGGGCCGACGCCTGGCCCGCCGTCTGGTGCAGGGCCAGGCTCATGGCCAGGGCGCCGCGCACCGGGCGCAGCTCGCCGCCGAGCGACAACTCCCCGGCAAACTCCCAGCCCGCCAGGCGGGCGCCGTCGATCTGGCCGCTGGCCGCGAGGATGCCCAGTGCGATTGGCAAGTCAAACCGGCCCGAGTCCTTGGGCAGGTCGGCCGGCGCAAGGTTGACGGTGATGCGTTTGTTGCTGGGAAACTCCAGCCCGGCGTTGGCGATGGCCGAGCGCACGCGCTCGCGCGCTTCTTTTACCTCGGTGTCGGCCAGACCCACCAGCGTGAAGCTGGGCAGGCCATTGGCCAGATGCACCTCGACCTGGACCGGGCGGGCCTCCAGACCCAGCAGCGCACGGCTGTGCACCAAAGACAAACTCATTGAAAAACTCCCTGTTTCGGTGCATTTGGCCCGACCACATCATGGAAAACCCGTATTCACCAAAAACGCACAACTTCGGTGCGTTTTGACGAGCGCGCTGCCACATGGCTGTCAAGAAGCATCGTAACGGGCAGACGGCCATTTCTGGCTCGATACCCGTGGAGGCGTTGTTTTTGCGCCTTGCGGGCCGTGCAGGTGCTGCAGCCCGCTGCAACACAGCTGCAAGTGGTTGGCACGGTCCCTGCTTGGGTGTGTAAGCGATTGCATCAACCCCCGTGGTGTCAGCCGGTTGGACCGGGCACCCATCTGATTAAGAAGAGGTAACACAGCATGAAAATGGTCTCCGCCATCATCAAGCCGTTCAAGCTAGACGAAGTGCGCGAAGCGCTGTCCGGCATGGGCGTGCAGGGCATCACCGTCACCGAGGTCAAAGGCTTCGGCCGCCAGAAGGGCCACACCGAGCTGTACCGCGGCGCGGAATATGTGGTCGATTTCCTGCCCAAAGTGAAGATCGAAGCCGCCGTGGACGACGCCCTCGTCGAGCGCGTGATCGAAGCCATCGAGGGCGCTGCCCGCACCGGCAAGATCGGTGACGGCAAGATTTTTGTCACCGCCCTCGAACAGGTCGTCCGCATCCGCACCGGTGAGACCGGTAAAGAAGCGCTCTGATCCCGCCAGCCAAGAAAGAGTCATCAACATGAAAAAACTCATTGCTTCATTGCTGCTGGGCCTGGGCCTGGCTTTTGGGGGCTTGAACGCCGTGGCCCAGACCACGGA
>DAIOEI010000139.1:2238-6169 GCA_036746335.1 Hydrogenophaga sp.
TGCTGGGCCTGGGCCTGGCTTTTGGGGGCTTGAACGCCGTGGCCCAGACCACGGAAGCCCCCGTGGCCGCCGAAGTGGCGGCGCCCGCAGCCGAGGCTGCAGCACCGGCCGAGGCCGAAGTGGCGCCCACGGTTGACAAGGGCGACGTGACCTGGATGATGATCTCCACCATCCTGGTGGTGCTCATGGTCCTGCCGGGTCTGGCCCTGTTCTACGGTGGCCTGGTGCGCAGCAAGAACATGCTGTCGGTGCTGATGCAGGTGATGGTGGTCTTCTCCCTGATCTCCGTGCTGTGGGCCTTCTACGGCTACAGCCTGGCTTTCGGAGGTGAAGGACTGATCATCGGCAACCTCGATAAAGTCTTCCTGATGGGCGTGACGGCGGATTCGCTGGCCGACACCTTCACCGACGGCGTCAAGATCCCCGAGTACATCTTCATTGCTTTCCAGGCCACGTTCGCCGGCATCACCTGTGCGCTGATCGTGGGCTCGTTTGCCGAGCGCATCAAGTTCGGCTCGGTCCTGCTGTTCTGCGCCATCTGGTTCACCTTCAGCTACCTGCCGATCGCTCACATGGTCTGGGGCGCTGGTGGCTACCTGCTCGACAAAGGCGCGCTGGACTTCGCTGGCGGCACCGTGGTGCACATCAACGCGGCCATGGCCGGTCTGGTCGGTGCCTACGTGCTCGGCCCGCGCATCGGTTACGGCAAGGAAGCCATGGCACCTCACAGCCTGACGCTGACCATGGTCGGTGCCTCGATGCTGTGGGTGGGCTGGTTCGGTTTCAACGCCGGCTCCAACCTGGAAGCCAACACCGGTGTGGGCCTGCCGTTCATCAACACCCTGCTGGCCACGGCTGCCGCCGTTCTGGCCTGGTCCATCGGTGAAGCCCTGACCAAAGGCAAGGCCTCCATGCTGGGTGCCGCTTCGGGCGCTGTGGCTGGTCTGGTCGCGATCACCCCGGCCTGCGGTTCGGTGGGCCCCATGGGCGGTATCGTGATCGGTCTGGTGTCTGGCTTCGTCTGCCTGTGGGGTGTCTCGGGCCTGAAGAAAATGCTGGGCGCAGACGACTCGCTCGACGTGTTCGGCATCCATGGCATCGGCGGCATCATCGGCGCCTTGCTGGTTGGCGTGTTCGGCGCCCCTGGCCTGGGCGGCACCGGTGGCGACGACTTCTCCATCGGCGGCCAGCTGTTCATTCAGGCCGAAGGCGTGGTCATCACCATGGTGTGGTCTGCTGTGGTGGCCTTCATCGCCTACAAGATCGTGGACATGACCCTGGGTCTGCGTGTGTCGGAAGAAGCCGAGCGCGAAGGTCTGGACATCACCTCCCACGGCGAAACCGCCTACAACCGCTGATCGGTTGCCCACCGGTGTGCGCCTGAGGAGAGCGCCGGCGCACACCGCCTGAGTTTCATTGTGTCTCCCATGGATGTTGAGCCCCCGTGCTGCAAGGCCGGGGGCTTTTTTTCGGCTGGCACGGGCCATTTCAGCCTTGCGTGCAAAAAATTCATTCGGCTGGCACGGGCAGGCTCGCTACCATGGCGACCATGCCAGAGACCACGCTCACAAACGACCACCCCCAGGCCCTGATCGATCAGGTTCGGGCCGCAGCCACTGCGCGCACCCCGCTGCGCATCCGTGGCGGCGACACCAAGGCTTTTTACGGTGAGCCCGGCACGGGGCAGCCCTTGAGCACGCTCGACTGGTCGGGCATCGTCAGCCACGAACCGACCGAGCTGGTCGTCACGGTGCGTGCCGGCACGCCCTTGGCCGATATCGTGGCCGCCCTCTCCGATAAAGGTCAGCACCTGCCATTTGACCCGCCCCGGCTGGGAGCGGCTAGCACCATTGGCGGCGCCGTCGCCGCCGGGCTTGCCGGCCCGGCCCGCGCGACGGTGGGTGGTGCTCGCGACTTTGTGCTGGGTGCGCAGTTCATCGACGGACGAGGCCAGTGGCTCACCTTTGGCGGCCAGGTCATGAAAAACGTGGCCGGTTACGACGTCAGTCGCGCGCTGGCCGGCTCCCTGGGCACGCTGGGCCTGATCACCCACCTCTCTCTCAAGGTGCTGCCGGTGGCGCCCGCCGAAGCGACCCTGGTGTTTGCGCTCGGGCAGCACGAGGCGCTGGAGCAGTTGCACCGCTGGGGCGGCCAGCCCCTGCCGATCAACGCTTCGTGCTGGGTCAAGGACACCACCCAGGCCGACGCGCCCGAGCTGTTGTTCCTGCGCTTGCGTGGTGCGGTGGCGGCGGTCGAATCGGCCTGCGAGCGTCTGCTGCGCGAAGTGCCGGGTGGCCAGCGCATGGACAACGCGCAGGCTGAACCCGACTGGGCTGCCTGCCGGGATCAGACCCTGCCGTTCTTTCAAGCCGCCTCACCCGAGCTGTGCCTCTGGCGCCTTTCGGTGCCGCAGACCGCGCCGGTGCTGAACCTGCCTTTTGCGCAGCTCATCGAGTGGCAAGGCGCCCAGCGCTGGCTCTGGGCGCCCGCTTCAGCAGTCGCGCAGATCCGCGCCGCCACCGCTGTGGTGCAGGGCCACGCCACGCTGTTTCGAACCGGGGCCGATGGCGCGCCCGGCGTGCCCCGCTTCGACACCCAAAGCCCAGCGCTGGCGCGCATTACCCAGCGCCTGCGCGCTGAGTTCGACCCAGCGGGTATCTTCAATCCGGGCCGAATGGGCTGAAACGCATGCAAACCCAACTCTCCCCCGAATTCCAGGCGCGTGCCGATGGCCGTGAGGCCGAGGCCATCCTGCGCAAATGTGTGCACTGCGGCTTCTGCACGGCCACCTGCCCGACCTACCAGTTGCTGGGCGACGAACTGGACGGGCCGCGCGGTCGCATCTATTTGATGAAACAGGTGCTCGAAGGCGCCGAGCCGACGCGCAAGACGCAGTTGCACCTGGACCGTTGCCTCACTTGCCGCAACTGCGAGACCACCTGCCCCAGCGGTGTGGACTATGGGCACCTGATCGACATCGGGCGCAAGATCGTGGACGAAAAAGTGCCGCGCCCGGTGGGCGAAAAGGCGGTGCGCTGGCTGCTCAAGGAAGGCCTGCCTTCGCCGCTGTTTGGCCCCGCCATGAAGATGGGGCAACTGGTGCGCCCGCTCATGCCTGCGGTGCTCAAGAACAAGGTGCCGGCCAAGCAGAGCCCCCGGCCCTGGCCTACCCAGAACCACGCCCGCCAGGTGCTGATGCTGGCGGGCTGCGTGCAGCCCGCGATGATGCCCAACATCAACACCGCGACAGCGCGTGTGCTCGATGCCGCCGGTATCCAGACCGTGGTGGCGCCCAAGGCCGGGTGCTGCGGCGCGGTGAAGTTCCATTTGAACGACCAAGATGGCGGCATGGCTGAGATGCGCGCCAACATCGACGCTTGGTGGCCGCATGTGGAAGCCGGGGTCGAGGCCATCGTCATGAACGCCTCGGGTTGCGGCGTCACAGTCAAGGAGTACGGTCACATCCTGCAGCACGACCCGGCCTATGCCGCCAAGGCCGCGCGCATCAGTGGGCTGACCAAGGACCTGAGCGAGCTGCTGCCCGCGCTGGTGCCCTTGCTCAAGCCCAGGCTGGCGCAACAGCCAGACGCGAAGAAGGTGATCGGGTTTCACCCGCCCTGCACCCTGCAACACGGGCAACAGCTCAAGGGCGGGGTGGAGACGCACCTGGGTGCGCTCGGCTTCACGGTGCAGATCGCTAAGCGCGACGCCCACCTGTGTTGCGGCTCGGCCGGCACCTATTCGGTGCTGCAGCCCAAGCTGTCCTACCAGCTGCGCGACAACAAGCTTGGCGTGCTGGCGGAACTCCAGCCCGACGTGATCACCAGCGCCAACATCGGCTGCATCACCCACCTGCAAAGCGGGACCGAGACACCCGTTCGACACTGGATCGAAGTGCTCGACGACGCGCTGACCGCATGATCCCCGCGCT
>DAIOEI010000140.1:0-6157 GCA_036746335.1 Hydrogenophaga sp.
GGCACCCGCGTCGGGCTGATGCTGCTGGCCGGTATTGCCATCAACGCGCTGGCCGGTGCGGGCCTGGGGCTGTTGAGTTTTCTGGCCAGCGACGAGCAATTGCGCAGCCTGCAGTTCTGGTTGCTGGGCAGCCTGGGCGGCGCGCGCTGGAGCGCGGTCTGGCTGGTGTGCACGCTGTGTGGCGTGGCGCTGCTGCTCGGGCTGCGCCTGGCCGGTGCGCTCAACGCGCTGGCGCTGGGCGAAGCCCAGGCGGTCTTGTTGGGTGTGCCGGTGCAGCGGGTGCAGCGCCAGGTGGTGGTGTTGACCGCGCTGGCCGTGGGTGTGGTCACCGCCACCACCGGCATCATCGGCTTCATCGGGCTGGTGGCGCCCCACATGGTGCGCCTGATCGCCGGGCCCGACCACCGCTGGGTGCTTCCCGGCTCGGCCTTGCTGGGCGCGAGCCTGGTGCTTGCGGCCGACGCCGTTGCCCGCACCGTGGCCGCACCAGCCGAGCTGCCGCTGGGGGTGCTCACCGCGCTGGTGGGTGTGCCCTTCTTCCTGATCCTGCTGCGCAGCGCGCATGGGAGGCGCTTGTGACGGCTCGCTTGTTGCGCAGGGCCCATCGCTGCCCGGCCTGCGCGCCCAATGGCCTTGGCGTCTCGGGTCTGACCGTGCGCGCGGGCGCAAGCGTGTTGCTGCAGGACGTGTCGCTGCACCTGCCAGCGGGCCAGGTTGGTGCGTTGCTGGGCCCCAATGGCGCGGGCAAGTCCACGCTGCTGTCGGTGCTGGCGGGCCTGCGCAAGCCAGACGCTGGCGAGGTCTGGCTCGACGGCCAGCCCCTGTCGGCGCACCGCCCCGATGCGCTGGCCCGCCAGCGTGCGCTGCTGGCGCAGGACAGCAGCGTGGCCTTTGACTTCCAGGCGCGCGAGCTGGTGGAGATGGGTCGTTATCCGCACCGCTGGCGGCCATCGGCCCACGAGCCAGACATTGCTCAGGACGCCATGGCGGCTGCTCACGTCAGCCATCTGGCACAGCGCAGCGTGTCAGATCTGAGTGGCGGTGAGCGCGCGCGTGTGCAGATGGCGCGTGCGCTCGCCCAGGTCTGGGAGGCGCCGTCAGGCGGTGGCAGCCGCTGGTTGCTGCTGGACGAGCCCACTGCCGCGCTGGACTTGCGGCACCAGCACGAAACCCTGGCCACGGTGCGCCAATGGGCGCACCGGCATGGCATGGGCGTGATCGCGGTGCTGCACGACCTCAACCTCGCGCTGCGCTATGCCGACCTCGTCTGGGTGCTGGACCAGGGCCGCCTGCAGGCCAGTGGGCCGCCCGCCGAGGTGCTCACCCCTGCGCTCTTGCGCCAGGTCTGGAAGGTGTTCGCCCATCCGGTGGCTGATGCCGATGGCTGCCTGCAATTGCTCATCCAACCGGTGCCGTCCGGCACGTCCTTGCCGCTTCAGGAGGTCGCATGAACCCGTTCAATCCGTTGCCATCCCTGCGCCTGGGTCGCCCGCTGTCTGGGGCGGTGGGCGCGCTCTCGCGCGAACACGGTGCCCTGTTGCGACAGATCGGTGGTCTGCAGCACAGCGTGAGCGCCCAACTGCAGAACAGTGCTGCGCGACAGCGCCAGCTGGAGAGTGACAACCTGCGTTTGTGCGCCGAACTGGTGATCCTGCGCTCCGCGGCGGCTTGGGGACTGGGGCAGGCTGCCCTCGCGCGTCCCGCGCAGCCCCGGCGGCCCCTGGCGCAGGGGATGAGCGATCCCGCCCTGGCGCAAGCGCACCGTGTGATCTGCCAGACCGGCTGCGTGGGTCATGCCCACCCCTGGCTGGACGCGGCGGGCCAATGCGCGCGCAGTGGCCAGGCGTGTGACCGAATGGACACTGAGGCGTCACCGACCACCGATTCACACCGAGAGCCAGACCTTCTGCAGAGCGCAATACACAAGACCTGAAACGGCCCTGGCGGCGGCGCAGTTGGCGCGTCAGCAGCGCTGGACCGCCACCTGTTTCTGCAAGCGCAGCACATCCTCCGGCTGACACAGCGCGGTGCCCGCGCTCAGCAAGGTGGCTGTGCCCGCTGCGATGCCCCAGGCGAAGGCCTGCTCCAGCGTCTGGCCTTGCTGCAAGCCCCACACCAGACCGCCCATGAAGCTGTCGCCTGCACCCACCGCGCTGGCGACCGGCACGTCCAGCGGTGGCGCTTGCCAGAGGCCATCGCGCGTGACCAGCAAGGCGCCCAGGTGACCCAGGGTCAGGGCCACGACCTCGGTCTTGCCATCGTGGATCAGTTGCTGTGCGGCGGCCTGCCACTGCTCGGGGCTCTCCAGTGACCGCCCGACGAGTTCAGCGAGTTCCTTGAGGTTGGGCTTGCACAGGTACACGCCTTCGGCCAGCGCAGCCGCCAGCGCCGGGCCGGACGCGTCGACCAGTAGGCGGGCGCCGCGTGTGCGGCACAAGCGGGCCAGCCGGGCGTAAAAGTCGGTGGGCACCCCCGGCGGCAGGCTCCCGCTGGCCACCACCCAATCGGGGAAGGGCTGCAGCGCATCCAGATGCGCCAGCGCAGCCTGCCACTCGCCCTCGCTCAGGTGCGGCCCGGGCATGACAAACCGGAACTCTGCGCCGGTGCGGTGTTCGTGCACGGTGAAGCTGACCCGGGTTTCATCGGCGATGGGCAGGAACACGCTGTCCAGCCCTTCCTCGCGCATGCGGTGTTCGAGCCAGTGCCCGGAAGGTCCGCCCGTGGGACACAGCGCGGTGCAGCGCCCGCCCAGCCGGGTCAGCACCCGCGCCACATTGACACCGCCACCCCCCGCGTCGTGCAGCGTGTCACCGCAACGCAGCTTGTGGGTCGGCACCACGGACTCGGTCTCGGTGGCCAGGTCCACCGAGGGGTTCATGGTGAGACAGAGCACGCGTGTGAGAGAGGCAGAAGCTTGCATGTGGTGTTTGTACCTCAAGCCCCGAGATGGGAAACGCGGGAAAAAGCCGGTGTCCTCTCACGCTATCCGCGCAGGTGCTTCAAGCGCTTGGCGGTGAAGGCCTCCAGCACACTCAGCCCCCGGCGGCCGGGCCGCAGCTCGAACGCCTGGCCGGACTGGATCGGGCCGCCGCGCACCACCGAGAGGTAGAACCCAGGGCATTGTTGTTCCATCATCCGCCGCCCAGCCGCAGCGAATCCCATCACCGCGTTGAACTTGAAGCAAGGCTCGCGGGGGGCGGTCACCCGCAGCACACAGCCGGGGAAGTGCAGTTCGTCGCCGATCCAGACCTGGACCTCCAGCAGACCGCGCAGGCTGAGGTTTTCGCCCATGAAGCCGGGCGGCAGCGGTTCGTCAAACAGCTCGGTCCGGTGTTCGGCGCGCCAGGCTTGCCAGCGCGGCAGGTGCTCGACCGGGTAGGCGTACACCGCCTTGTGCAAGCCGCCGTGCACTGAGAGGTCGGCCGACTCGTCGCCCTCCAGCCCCAGCGGCCCAACGTTTACCGCACCGGCCACCGGTTGCTTGCCAATCGCCGACAGCACCCGCCGCCCACCGACCTGCAACGGGCGGGCGGTACCGACATTGACGCTGAGCAGGTCACCCGATGGGAAATTCGTGAACTGGTTCATGGTTCGAGCTTAACAATTCGATACATATGTTTTTCAACGTGAAATAATGTGAATTCTTTGGTACACATATTTGGATGAGGACCAGGAAAAAAGAGCCGTAAAGGGTGATCCAGCCCCGGCCCTGACCGGCGCATGCGCGCGCCATTCCCACCACAACAAGGAACCCCACGATGACATATTCCCACCGCCCCTGGCCGGCCTTGATCGCGGCCGCCCTGCTGAGCTTGGCCGCTTGCACCACCGAGCCCCAGGTGTCCGCCGCTGCCGCGCCGGCCGAAGAACCGCTGGACGAAGTCCTGGTGGGCAAGTTCCTGTTCAAAGACCCGCGCCTTTCGGCCAGCGGCAAGATGGCGTGTGTCACCTGCCATGCCGAAAAGTTCGGCCATGCCGACGTGCCCGGGACCTTCCTGCCCATGGGCGGTCCCGTGCTGGACCGCGCCGGCCGCCGTTCCAGCCCGACCGCGCGTTACCTCAACAGCAACCCCCCGTTTCATCTGGACGCGCAAGGCAACGCCTGGGGCGGCTTCACCTGGGATGGCCGCGCCAACACCCGCGCCGACCAGTCCAAAGACCCGTTTTTGACCACGCAGAGATGGCCCTGGAAGGCTCCACGGAGAAGCCCGATGCCCTCCTGCGGCTGGTGCGTTCGGCCGACTACTTCCCGAAGATCCAGGCCTAGTACGCCCAGGACGATCTCAGCCGCGACGACGTGTTGTTCGAGCGCGTGGCCCAGGCGCTGGAGGTGTACCAGCGCGATGACGAGGACTACAACCTGTTCGACAGCCGCTTCGACCGCTCGCTCACCGGCATGGCTTCGCTCACGCCCTTGGAAGCCCGGGGCCTGGCCATTTTCAAGAACCCGAACCAGGGCAACTGCATGAGCTGCCACACGGCGCAGTCGGCCGAGCTGAAACCGGCGTTGACCGATTTTGGTTTCCGGGCCCTGGGCGTGCCCTGCAACCCCCAGGCGGGCAACCTGCTGGCCAACCCCGCCGACATCGACCTTGGTCTTTGCCGCAGCGGCCGCCAGCAGCCCGCCGGAACGAACGCCGACCGTTACTGCGGCCAGTTCAAGACGCCCACGCTGCGCAATGTGGAGCGCACCGCCCCCTACTTTCACAACGGCGCCGTCGCCACCCTGGAAGACGCGGTGATGTTCCACTTCACCCGCGAGACCGACGCCGCGCGCTGGTACGGATCGGCCGACCAGCGCTACAACGACCTGCCCGCCCAGTACCACCGCAATGTAGTGCAGGGCAAACCGTTTGACGGCAGCTGGGTCCCTTCGCCGCAAGACCTGCAGGCCTTGATCGCGTTCCTCAAGACCCTGAACGACAAAGACCAGACCGAGCCCATGGTGGCGGCTGCGCGCTGAGTCGGCAGGGCGGAACAGGCCTGAGGGCCGCGCCGCTCAGCCGCGCATCAGCGCTTCGATCTCGTCGGCTTTCACCGGTACATCGCGCGTGATCAGCTCGCAGCCCGATTCGGTGACGATGGCATCGTCTTCGATGCGGATGCCGATGTTCCAGAACTGTTCCGGCACGCCCTCGCCGGGCCGTACATACAAGCCGGGCTCAATGGTCAGCGCCATGCCGGGGCGCAGGATGCGGCTGGGACGGTCCTTGATGACTTCGCCGCTCAGCGGGTCTTTGCGTTCGTTCACCGTGCCCACTTCCGACGGTTCCACATAGCTGCCGCAGTCGTGCACGTCCATGCCCAGCCAGTGGCCGGTGCGGTGCATGTAGAACGGGAAATAGCTGCGGTTGGCGATCACGTCCTGCGCGCTGCCGACCTTGTTTTTGTCGAGCAAGCCGACGTCGAGCAGGCCCTGCGCGAGCACCTTGACGGTGGCCTCGTGCGGATCGACAAAGCGGTTGCCGGGTTTTGTGGCCGCCACAGCCGCGTCCTGCGAGGCCAGCACCAGGTCGTACAGCGTGCGCTGCGGCCCTGTGAACTTGCCGTTGGCTGGGAAGGTGCGGGTGATGTCGGAGGCGTAACCGTCCAGCTCGCAACCGGCGTCGATCAGCACCAGCTCACCGCTGCGGATCGGCGCGGCGTCGGCGCGGTAGTGCAGCACGCAGGCGTTGGCCCCGGCCGCCACGATGCTGCCGTAGGCGGGGTACTGCGAGCCGTGCTGGCGGAATTCGTGCAGCAGCTCGGCGTCTAGGTGGTATTCGCGCACGTCCTGGCCGGCGCGCAGCATGGCCGCGCTGCGTTGCATGGCGCGGATGTGGGCGCGCGCGCTGATCTGCGACGCGCGGCGCATCACGGCCTGCTCGTGCGCATCTTTGATCAGACGCATCTCGTCGAGTGGGCCGCACAGGTCGCGCTGCTGCTCGGGGCAGAGTGCGCCAAAGCGCACCCGGGCGCGCACCGGTTGCAACCAGCCGTTGATGCGCGAATCCAGACCCTGGTGCGTGGCAAATGGGTACCACACCACGGTGCGGTTCTCCAGCAGTTTCGGCAGGCGCTGGTCCAGCTCGGTCACCGGGAAAGCGGCTTGCACACCCAGCGCGTCCGGCGCGGCGGCCGGGCCCAGGCGGATGCCGTCCCAGATCTCGCGTTCGGC
>DAIOEI010000141.1:0-6137 GCA_036746335.1 Hydrogenophaga sp.
AAGTACTCCTTCTTTTCTGCCGATAGCCTTTCCACAACGCCCCGATCACGGGGTCTGGAGAGTGAAATGAAAGTCGAATCATCACCGGATTCCTACATTGGTTCCGTTGCGGGTGGCCCCCAGAAAGTGCCGGAGCGTCCCGCTTCGGGCGCCGAAGAGGTTGCTGGCAGCGCAGCAGCCGCCCAGCCAGCGCAGGCAGGCCCGGGCGTGACCGTCTCGCTTTCGGCATCGACCGCATCAGCCTTGCAGGGTGCGTCGGCCAGCGGCAACGAGGTGTTCAACGCCGAGAAAGTGCAAGCCATGCGCTCGGCCATTGAAAGTGGCAGCTTCCAGGTCAACCCCGAAGCCATTGCGGACAAGATGTTGTCCAACGCCGCTGAAATGCTCAACGGCAGCAGCGGCCGCTGATCCACTGCCCAATAACCGAGCATTGCCCCATGTCCGCCACAGCCCAACACCCCTGGATCCAGTCGCTGCACGCCAAGCTGGATGGGCTGGAGAAGGCGCTGCTAGATGGTGACGCGGTGGCGGTGGCGGCTGCGAGCACACAGGTGCAGCAGGTGCTGCAGCAAGCTCCTCGGACTGCTGATTTCATGCAGCTTGACCATGATGACTTGCGTTCGGCGCTGCCCGAAGCAGCGCAGCGGTTCGGCCAGTTGCGTCAGGCGGTGGTCCGCGCCCATGCACAAAGCCAGCGGGCGGTACAGAGCTTGGTACCCCATGCGCCTGCTATGGGCACCTATGGTCCAAGTGGTTCAGCACCTGGCACCGGTGCAGGAAAAGCGTATTTGTCGGCGTGATAGAGCACCACCCACCTGAGCGGGAATACCCCCCTTGCGCCTTTGCGCAGCCATGTCGCAAACGCTTTGAGCGTTTTTTGAGAATCACGTGAATTCATGTAATGGCCCTGGATCTGACCTGAGCATGATCCAGAGATCTCCCGCGACAAGGGGCAACAATTTATTTTAGAGTATCACTTCTTGAAATTTTGCATTGCCAACTCTACATGAAGAGTTAGCTTCAAGACGTCAATGCTTCACATTCATCACTGTCCTGAGAGCCACAAGAATTTATCTTAGTTTCGCAGAGGTCAAGTGCTCGCTGCATAATCGGACGAAGTTCATTACAGCCATCAGTCACGATATCGTACAGTGCGACGGAAGCTGCCAAGTTCTCCTTAAGAACAAGTGCATCAGAAGATTTCCTGAGCGCATTTTCAATGTCATCCTGATAAAGCACTGAAAATCCTGCAATTTTCTTTATCAGCTCACGTAGCCTCTGCTCTTGGCCTGCCAGCTTGCTCAAAGATTTTTCGTTTGCCTTGGTGGTGCGAGCAGTTCGCCGACACCGGTCTGCCTGTTCGATAGAGGCACTGATGATTGCCAAGCAATCTTCCAGGTATGCCCTCACTTTATTTAGGCGAACGCAGACCTCTCCACCACTCAGCGTGCTCTGCAAATGACCTGAGGGGTTCGGCTGCTTCGCAATCGGCAAAGTCAACTTGGATTGACTCACCTCCGTCAATGACTGATGGCTGAATCCGCCAATAAACGCCCCGCCTTCTGTACAATTAAAGAGCGCGGTTTCAGGATTATTTTTAACTATTTCATATGCAAGCAGTTCAAAAATATGATGAAATAGAAAATAGTCGGAAGGCGCCTGCACGCTGCCACCGTAGAAGCCAGGCAATGTAAATAGCTTTCTGCCTCCGGCGGGCTGCTGCGGGCCTCCTATAGCATACTGCTGGCCGTCTTTCAACGCCAAGTCCTGACCTGTCAAGATAATTGGGTTGCAGCGCCAGTGATTCGCGATGAGAAAGCCGGTCAAGGCAACAGAGGGAGCCACCAACCTCTTCAGCGGCTCGTCTAGGGCCTTCTCCATCCAATGATCCATTGGACCACCGGAAGCAAAAATATAGATTTTCCTGAACTTTCTCAACACATTGGGATGGGTGTTGGCAGCCGCCAGCAAGGGCGGCAAGAACTCATCAGGAACATCTTTGAAGAAATTCAAGGGCTCGATGGTTTGATCCGCAGGATCAAGAACCACAGCAAAGTCAGGTTGAATACCTGCAAGAAAGAGCCTCCTCAACGACTGCAATGGCGCCAATAACAGCGCTTTGTCTTTGATCTCTCGAATATGATCAATATTTCCATCCAGCGAAGGGCCAGGTGCGATTAGCAAGGCAGGCAACCCTTGATACAAATCATCCAGCTCTGACAAATTGCGATACGCCGCCAGTATTGGCATGTTCCCAACACCTTGTTCAACCCAAATTCTGCCAAAGAGCTTGGTCGTATTGACCTCCATCCATAGTTTCATCAAAGATTTTTCAACAAGCTCCTTCTGCACGTTTGCCTGAGAATCCTTACCAAGCTCGCCATCCAAATCCATAAAGGCGACCCTACTGGGAAAAGGCATACGCAAATTCTCGATCATTGCAACAATTTGGTCATCATTGTTTTCTGCAAAGAAGTAATCAGGTCGCTCTGAACTTTTTGGCTCTCCAGTTTCAGAAACAAAAAGCACGCGGCGTTGACCACGGATTTCCAGCGCAGATCGCAACGAGAGATTCGATTGACCAAATATCACCAGCAAATCGGTATCGTAGTCCCAAACCAGAGGAACGATCTGATCCACAACAGACTGCCATATTTCCAGAGAGTCGGAGACTTCCCCCTTCGCCACAGCCTCAATACGGCGCTGCATCCAGTGTTGAATTTCCTCGCTTGCTATCGCTATGGACTCCATTGCGCAGCGCATCGAAGACATGCCTGCATTCGTTGCAGCTAGTGCATCGCGCTCAGGATCGGGCTGTACGGCGGTTGCACTGGCTCTGACAAACCGAAGCTGATCGACAAAGGCTCTGGTACCAGCATGGTCTTCCCTGCTGATGGACTCCACCGCTGCATAAGCCAGAGAAACCGCCTTTTCCAGCATGGTTGTCAGCGACATGGATTCCAGCGACTGTTTATGGGCAATCTTCATGATGCGGCTTCTAAGACGGTTCTCGCCAACGAATCCAGTTGTGCTGCGTTACCAAAAAAGCGCTCAGTGCTCGCGCAGCTTCGCCCGCAGGCGCGCAATCGACTGGCTGTGAAGCTGGCAGATGCGCGACTCGGTCACACCGAGCACGGCGGCAATTTCCTTGAGATTCATGTCGTGCTCGTAGTACATGCTCATGATCTGCTGCTCCCGCTCGGGCAACACCTTGATGGCAGCCACAAGCGCCGTGCGCATGCGCTGATCCTGCAGCACGGCCGAGGGGTCGGTGTCGGTGGTGCCCATGTGGCGGTCCAGGAAGCTGTCCTCGTCATCGCCATGCCCGCTGATGTCTTCCAAATAGACCAGTTGGGTCCCGCGCACCTTGGCCAGCAGGCTTTGGTAATCGGTCAGGCTCACGCCCATTTCTTCTGCAATCTCCGACTCCAGCGGCGCGCGGTGCAGCTTTTGCTGCAAACGGTGTACCGCTTGCTCAATGTCTTTCTGGCTCTTGCGCGAGCCACGGCTCATCCAGTCGCCCTCCCGCAGTTCGTCGATCATGGCGCCGCGGATGCGCTGGCTGGCGAAGGTCTCGAACTGCACACCCTGAGAGGGCTCAAAGCGCGCGATGGCCTCGGTCAGCCCGATCATGCCGACCTGGATCAGGTCGTCCAGCTCAACGCTGGGCGGCAATTTGGCGATCATGTGGTGCGCCAGCCGGCGCACCAGCGGACTGTATTTGCGCAGCTGGTCGTCCCGGTTGAGGGTACCTTTGGCGGTGTACATCGTCATCAGCTCCAGCTCGGAGTAGCCGCTGCCGTGGCCCATGGCGTCTCCACTGCCCAGGCCTGCACCGACTGGGCGCTGCCGCCCTGGGGAGCTATCAGGGCGCATGCATGCGCCAACTCGGCCCAGTGCTCGGCCTGCCAGATCGCCACACCGTGGTCCAGATGGCGAAGCGCGCAGTCGCTGACCGACTGCACCACCTGGGCCAGCGCCACCTCGGTGTGATCGGCATCCTGCTCCAGCGGCGCCAAAACAGGGGTCAAGCCTGCCCCGTGCAGCAGTTTCAACGAGGCATAGGCTTCAAAACTGGCCTGCGCGGTGGGCAGAACCGGCACCAGGGCATGGGCATTCAGGCCTGCCAGCAAAGAGGCCAGGTGCATCGCTGGGGCGTACAGGATCACCAGCGCTTCGGTTCCGAACGGCGCCAGGAGGCGAGAGAGTGCGAGCGCTGGGCCACCTGCCCGGGCGGTCAACTGCAAGGCCTGCAACCCACGGGCGCTTGGCATCGCCAGCCACTCGGCACCTTCGGGGGCACGGGCCAGGCCAGCCACGTCTGCGTTCTGCAGCACGTGCAACAAACCCAGGTGGCTGCCATCGTTGTCTTGCCGCTCTTGCACCTCATGGGCACTGGCGTCCAGGATCACCGGGCAATGCCCGAGAGCCGCCAGGTCTGCCGCCAGCGCACACAGCAACTCGTAAGCGCGGGCGGGTTGTTGGGTGCAGGCCACCGGCACCAGACCAGGCCCCTGGCTGGATGCAAGTTGTTGCAGGCCATTGGCCTGGCTGTGTGCAAATTCAAACATGGCTGGCTCCCAGTTGAATGCCTCGCGAAGACGCTTGGGAATAGTAAAAACCCATTTCAGTGGAAAGAGGGTCAAAGGCAGATTTGCCCTCGGTGCCCAGCGACATGCGCACCAGCGCAGCCGCATCGGCGTTTTGCCAGTCTTCCGGCACGCGCTGGCCATTGGCCACGCCGCGCAGCACCACCTGGTGGCGAACCATGGCGTCAATGGCGGGGCCGAGCTTGACCGCCTCGTCCACTTTGGACAAAACCACCCCATGCAGGGTGCTGGCCTTGAAAGCGGTGAGCACGTCGTCCAGCGTATCGCCGTGTGCCCCCGCGTTGAGCACCAGGCATTTCTTGACCTTGGGCAAGTCCAGCAAGTCGAGCATGTCCTGAATGCGCTCGTCTCGCTGGCCCAGGCCGGCGGTATCAATGATCACCATGCGCTTGCTCGAAAGCAGGTTCAGCAGATCGATCAGGGCTGCCCTGTCGTGCGCCAGATGGGCCACGACGCCCAGCATGCGGCCGTAAGCACGCAGCTGCTCATAGCCAGAAACGCGGTAGGTATCGAGCGTGACCAGCCCCACACTGCCTGCACCATATTGCTTGACGCACTGAGCCGCCAATTTGGCTGCCGTGGTGGTTTTGCCCACCCCGGTGGCGCCAATCAGAGCGATCACGCCGCCTTCATCACACAGCGTAGCGCTGGGCGCTGCCGCCTTGAGGTTGCGGGTGATGACATCGGTCACCCAGCGTTGCGCCTCCACAGTCGGGCTGTCGGCCGGCACCCGCTCCAGCACCGCACGCGACATGGAAGGCGAATAGCCTGCGCGGATGAGCTTGAGCATGAGCTGGGACTGCACCGGGTTTTGCTTGGCCGCTCCCAGCCAGGCCATGGTGTTGAAACGCTCCTCGATCATCTCCTTGAGGGCCGAAATTTCTTCGTGTACACGCTCGGAGGCCACGGCCCGTGGAGCTTCCTCGTCGGCCATGGGCATCACCTGACGGGTGAGGATGGGGGGTGGCACAACCGGGTGCAGAGGCATGGTCGCTGGAGGCTGGGCGGGTTGCGCCAGCACAGGCGCCACCATCGGGCTGGCCACCGGGCGGGGCGCTGGCGCCATGACGCGGATGGGCTCGGCGGCGGCGACCGGTCGCGGCGTCTCGGGCGCGGGCTGGCTATCACCCGACAAGCTCGCCTTGCGCTTGCGCAGCATGCGCTCGCGCACATACTCTTGAAACGACAGCGTGCTCATCGACAGCGCTTGGGTGTCGGAATCCACCGAGTCTCCCGCCAGACCGGCAGGCTGGCTGTTCTGAAAACCGGTGGGTCGGGTACGGATCGGGGTAATCCGCTCGCCATGGGTGGCCGACTGGGCCTGCACCGTCACCTGGGCAATGCTCTCTTCTGCCGCTGCCATGACTTCAAACCCCTCATCCGTCGCGCGCGACGACAGGATGACGGCGCTCTCGCCAAACATGCGGCGGGCCTTGGCCATGGCTTCGCGCGAGGTGGGCGCGGTAAAACGCTGGATGTTCATGATGCAAGCTCTCCAAGAATCGGGCCAATGCGGATCAGGTGGGT
>DAIOEI010000142.1:0-6117 GCA_036746335.1 Hydrogenophaga sp.
TGCGCAGGGCCTCATCGAGCTGGCCGCGCGCTTGCAGGATGTCGGCGACCTGGCCTTGGGCATGGGCGGCGAGCAAACTGTTACCCGCCATGCGGAATGCTTCGGCTGCGGTGCGCGCTGCGGCTTCGCTTTCCGACCACTGGCCCAATCGTTCGTGGGCCTGCGCGGCTTCCAGTTGCAGGTGAGCTGCGGCCTGTGGGTCGCTGGCGTGCTGCTGCAGGTAGTTCTGTATGTCGTTCAGTCGCTGCTGCACCAGCTGCGCTTGAAGGCCACCATCGGAGGCCGAGAAACGCTCGGAAGACAAGGCCGGCAGGGACGCCGGGGCGGTGTGTGTGAATGGAAAAACGGCCTCGCGCCAGTTCCACAGGTCGGGGGCCTGGTGGGCGGCGGTGTCGATGTCGGTATCGGTCAGCCACAGCAGCAAGGAGGCAGGGAAGGCGTCGGCCATGCGTTCGCGCAGCACATTGGCCTGCTGCCACCAGCGTGCCGCATCTGCAGGGTGCTGTGGCAGCACGGTGTGCACCCGATCCATGCCCATCTGAGTAGCCGTTTGCAGTTGAACCAGCCAATCTTCCGGTGTGTCTGTGGCCTGAATTGCCAGGCGCAAGCCGGGGCGGACCGCGTCCAGACGCTCGATCAAGCCGTCACGGTACTGCGGGTTGTCGTAAGCCGCGAAGAGAAGGCTGAAATGGGAGCGCTTGCCCCAGAGCTGAGCCAGCCGCAGAAAGTCACCGGAATGTTCGCTGCGGACTTCAAAGGTGCTGGCGTGGGTGTCCTGTTGCAGGCTGCCCTTTGGCATGTCTTCCGGTGCGCTGGCGTTCATGTCAGGCCGGGTTCGCCACCAGTGCCTTTTGGTAGGCCGACAGCGTTCTCACCAGAGGGTGGCTGCGCCACCAGTAGTTGTTGTATTCCAGCAGAACGAGGTCGTAGAGCAGGCGCAGGCGGTCTTCGGTGCGGTCTTTTTCTTCCCCTTTGGAGCGGTCGATGGTCACCAGGTCCGCCCAATCGCTTTGGCGCACCAGGCGCTGGTATTCAGAAGCCACGTCGCGTACCGCAAGTCGGGCCACGTCCAGCGTGATGGTGTCGGCCGGGATTCGAGCAAACGCGGCCCGTACCAGCCGCAGCAGGTCACGCACATGGCCGCCACTGTGGCGCACCAGGTATCGCACGGTCTCCCGATCATCAAAGTACTGGAGGGGCATGCGTTTGAGCACCAGTTCAATCAGTGCTTCTTCCTCCGACTCGCGCGGCTTTTCATCGGCGTCAAACACCTTGACCATGGGCAACTGCACGCGGGTAAAACGCTGGCCTGTGGTGCCTGCTTCCAGCAACACCGAGATGGGGGCACAGACGATCATGTTGGTTTGGATCTGGCCCAACTGGTTGACGTCGGCGGTGAAGAAGGTATCCGAGTCGTCTTTGGACAGTTTGTCGGTCCCATCGATGATGAAGAGCAGCGGTCCCTGTCTTTGCTTCGCCAACACTTCGTTGGTGTGGGCGATGAGGGCATTGAAATGCTGCAGCAACTGCAGGAAGCCGTCCCGGATTTCCCGCCGCAGCTCCTCTCTGTAGCTGGCCCCGCCACGAACTTTCGCGGTGATCGTGGCCAGCAGGCTGGCCAAAAACGGTATACCTCCCTGGGTTTTGACCTCAGTCTTTATTTCACCCTCGATATCTCGAAAGTGTTCCTGCTTGAGGATGCGTGTGTCGAACCATTCCAACACGGGTGTGATGAAGATTGGTGCAGGCTGGACGGACAGGTCTTCGTTCTCGAAAGTGCTCACCAGCCCTTTGGCCAGGGCAATCAACAGATCGCTGAACCTCAGGTTGTTGATGTCCAGTGTCTTGGTCAGTTCGAGGTGGTGGACGGTATAGGACTGTCTGAACAAGCGGGCGTAGTCGCGCAATTCGGTGGACTTGCCGCAGCCCACGTGGCCACCGAACAGCACCGCTTCGTTTGTCTTGGCCTTGGCCCCAGGCCGCAGCATGCCCGCGCCGTCCAGATGAAAGGCTGTGAGCATCTTCTGGCGGCTGTATTCGCCCCTGTGTTGTTCCAGCGGGTAGTGCAATGGACTGTCCGGCCCCACGTCGTGCCGAAAATCGAAATGGTCTTGAAACGACCAGATGGTGGGTGCATTCATGAAGGCGGTTCTCCAAGCATCAATCTGGCGAATTATCGCGGGATGTGGTTGCGCCTGCTGGCGTTCTCGCTTTCGGAACGGGGGGCGTCAGGTTGCGTCTGCCAGCCTCAAGCGCAGCAGCGCGCGCACAAAACCGTGGTCGCTGCGGCTGCGGTCGCGGCCTTCGAACAGGTGGTCATTGAACACCTCAACGCGGCGCACGTCGCCGATGGCGCGGCGGCTGTTGGCGACGAACTCTTCGCTCACCAGCACCTGGTCCAGCACCTCGGGGTAGCCCTGGTGGATGTGGGAAAAGGCCACATCGCGGCGCAGCGCGCCTTCGCCCTGCACATCCCAGGCGCTGTAGAGCGCGTGGTCGCGTGCGCCCTTGTCGTAGGCCGTCTGTGACGTGGCGGCGATGAGCTGGGTGGTGACGCTGTGCGGGCTGTCGTTGAGGTCACCCATCACGATCAGGGGCAGCCGGGTGTGATGCAGCAGCTCCACCACCTTCAGGCGCAGGGCCAGCGCCTCACCGGCGCGCATCAGCAGCGAGCGCAGCGAGGCCACGGCCTGCACGGCCGGGTCGTCGCTGTCTTCCAGCGGCTGGCCCTGAGCGTTCTGCAGGAACTTGGGGCGCTTGCTTTTCAGGTGGGCGGTGATCACGGCGATGTCCTGCCCGTGTTTCATGCGCAGCCGGGCCAGCAGGGGCGGGCGTTCGAAGCGCGTGTGCGGCCCCAGGCCGGGAACGTCCACCACCGCCGCGTCTGGAAACGCGGTGAGCGATTCGAGGGAACTCACTTTCAGCCGCGTGACCAGGCCCACGCGTGGCGTGCCCTGGGCGCCCGAGTCACCAGGGCCGTTCTCTGCGCCCGGTACCGCCACCCCGCTGTAGTTCAGGCCGCTGCGGGTGACCGCCTCGCGCAGGGCGTTTTCGTCCCAGACTTCCTGCACCGCCAGCACGTCGGCATTCAGGGTGTGGATGCGCGCGCCCAGCCAGTCGATTTTTTGCTCGAACTCGTTGTGGCTGAACGGTTTCTGGCCGGCGTAAAACGCGCGGCCCGGCAGGGCCAGGTTGAGCACGTTGGCGGTGGCCACCATGAGGGTGGCGTACCGGGGTGGCGGGCTGGTGGGGGTGGTCATGGTGGTGCGGTCATGGTGGTGTGGGGTGTCGGTGGGGAACCCGGGCGGGCGGCGCCTGCCGCTCAGGTGGCGCCCGGGCGCTGGTCAAAAGCGCTGTGCCAGGGTGACACCCGGCCCGCGTGGGTGGCATCGTAGCCGGGCAGGGCGTCCACCGTGTGACGGAAGGCGGGGTCGGACAGGGTGCGCAACACCGCCACCATGGCCGGGTGCGCCAAGGTTTCGGCGCGGCAGACCAGCACATAGCGCTCGTTGACCATGGGGATGAAGTCGAGCTGGAAATAGCGGGCGGGCCGCTCCAGGCCAAAACCCGCATCGGCCAGCCCGCTGGCCACATAGGCGGCGACCGAGGCATGCGTCGCCTCGCTTTGTTCATACCCCTGGATGTGGTGCTCGGCCATGCCTTGGGCCTGCAACAAACCGTCGAGCAAAAAACGCGTGCCCGAATCGGCGGGCCGATTGATGAAGCGCACCTCGGGGCGGGCCAGGTCGGCCAGTTCGTAGATCTTGCGCGGATTACCGGGCGCCACCATCAGGCCCTGGCGCCGGGTGGCGATATCGATCACCTGAAGATCGTCGTCACACAGCCATTGCGCGCAGTGCGCAAGCACCCGGGCTTGTTGGGGTCCCAAGGGAATGTGGATGCCGCAGGCGTCGCAGGCGCCGTCGTGCAGGGCGGCTGCGGCTGCGGTGCTGCTGGCATACCGGCGCTCGATCGGTACACCGCTGGCGACCAGCTCTTCGACCAGCTTTTCAATCGAAAAACCGTAGCTGGCCTGCAGCCGGAAGCCGGGTTCGGCGCTGGCGCCGGGCAAGACCCGCGCGATTTCGGTTGCCAGTTCCGAGGCGATGGAGTCCAGGACTGGCTGCAGCCGCGCCTGGATGCGGTGCTCGGCCCAGACCAGTTTTTCCGCCAGCGGCGACAGCGTGGAGCCTTTGCCGCGCGCCATGTGCAGCAAGGTGGTGTTGAAGTGGGCCTCGCCTGCGCGCACCAGGTCCCAGCCGTGTCGGTACGAAAGGCCCAGGCGTTGGCAGGCCGCCAGCAGGCTGCCGTCCTGGTGCACCGCGCAGAGCAGCTCGATCAGGCGCGGCGAGAGCACAGACTGGTCTTCGCCCTGGATGGTCCAGACGGGTTTGAGGGAGATGTGGTTCATCAAGACGGGGTTTATGCGGCCGGGCTCATATGGCTGTGGTACAGCCGCTCATATTGCCAGGCGAGGGCGCTGCAGCGACCATTGTCCACCTTGTGTTTCTCCGCCAGGCTCCATGACGTTTACCGAGACCGTTTCCCCGCCCGCCGCCGTCCCGGTGACCACACCCGATGCCTTGCGCCAGCAGTTGCGGCGCCGGCACCAGCTCAAGGGCCGCCAGCCCGACGACGCCGCGCTTTCAGCGGTGCAGGCCCTCATCGGTCCCGGTCCGCACCGGCGCGATCGGCTCATCGAGCTGCTGCACATCCTCAACGACGCGCACCGCGGTCTGCACGAGGCGCACCTGGTGGCGCTGGCGGCCGAGATGCGTCTGTCCATGGCCGAGGTGTTCGAGGTGGCGAGCTTCTACCACCACTTTCAGATCCTGCGCGAGGATGAAACGGCGCCCGCCATCACGGTGCGCGTGTGTGACGGCCTGAGCTGTGCCCTGGCCGGTGCACAGGCGCTGCTGGCCAGATTACCCGCCCTACTGGGGCGCGATGTGCGCGTGATTCCCGCGCCCTGCGTGGGCCGCTGCGAACAGGCACCAGTGGCGGTGGTGGGGCAGGCACCGGTGTTGCGGGCCGATGCGCTCGCAGTTCAAGAGGCCTGCTCGGCAGGGGCCGACCGGCACCCGGATGCGCGCGATGACGGCGCGTTCGACCCTGCGGCCACCGCGCCGTGCGCCATCACCCATGGCACAGAAGGTGTGGTGCCTGCGCATGTGGGCTACGCCGCTTACCGCGCCCATGGCGGCTATGCACTCGCCGCCGCCTTGGTGGGTGGCGACGCCGACGGCGAGGCGGTGCTCCAAGCCATGGAGGACTCTGGCCTGCGTGGGCTGGGCGGCGCGGGTTTCCCGGCCGGGCGCAAGTGGCGCATCGTGCGCGAGCAACCGGCGCCCGACGAGCGCCGGGCCGCCCCAAGCGAGTTGCCCTCCTCGGGGGGAAGCCCGGCGCGCAGCGCAGGGCCAGGGGGCGGAAAACTGATGGCCGTCAACATAGACGAAGGCGAGCCCGGCACCTTCAAAGACCGCACCTACCTGGAGCGCGACCCGCACCGTTTTCTGGAAGGTGTGCTGATCGCCGCGCAGGTGGTCGGTATCGAGAGCGTGTACCTCTACCTGCGCGACGAATACCACGGTGCGCGCGCGATCCTGCAGCGCGCGCTGGCCGAACTTCTGGCCGACCCGCCGTGCCCGCTGCCCGCCATCGAGCTGCGCCGTGGTGCGGGCGCCTACATCTGCGGTGAAGAGTCCGCCATGATCGAGAGCATCGAGGGCAAACGCGGCGAACCGCGTTTGCGCCCGCCCTACATCGCACAGGTCGGCCTGTTCGGCCGGCCCACGCTGGAGCACAACTTCGAGACGCTCTACTGGGTGCGCGACATCGTGCAGCGCGGCCCGGCCTGGTTCAGTGGCTTCGGCCGCCACGGGCGCAAAGGTCTGCGCTCGTTCAGCGTCAGCGGCCGCGTGCGCGAACCCGGCGTGAAGCTGGCACCGGCGGGCATCACGCTGCGCGAACTGGTTCATGAATTCTGCGGCGGCATGGCCGAGGGCCACACGCTCTACGGCTATCTGCCCGGCGGGGCCTCGGGTGGCATCCTGCCGGCGAGCCTGGCCGATGTGCCGCTGGATTTTGACACCCTGCAGCCATATGGCTGCTTCATCG
>DAIOEI010000143.1:0-6108 GCA_036746335.1 Hydrogenophaga sp.
GCAAGCCGCGCGTGATCGCCGAGACCGGCGCCGGACAACACGGCGTGGCCACCGCTACCATCTGCGCGCGCTACGGCCTGGAGTGCGTGGTCTACATGGGCAGCGAAGACGTGAAACGCCAGAGCCCCAACGTCTACCGCATGAAGCTGCTGGGCGCCACCGTGGTGCCGGTCGAATCGGGCAGCAAAACCCTGAAAGACGCGCTCAACGAAGCCATGCGCGACTGGGTGGCCAACGTGGACAACACCTTCTACATCATCGGCACCGTGGCCGGCCCGCACCCGTACCCGATGATGGTGCGCGACTTCCAGAGCGTGATCGGCAACGAATGCCTGGTGCAGATGCCTCAAATGCTCAAGACCGCAGGCTGCACAAGCGAACAGCCCGATGCGGTGGTGGCCTGCGTGGGCGGTGGCAGCAACGCCATGGGTATTTTCTACCCCTACATCGACCACACGGCCACGCGCCTGATCGGTGTGGAGGCGGCCGGTGAAGGCCTGGAGAGCGGCAAACACTCGGCCTCGTTGCAAAAGGGCAGCCCAGGTGTGCTGCACGGCAACCGCACCTACGTGCTGCAGGACGACAACGGCCAGGTCACCGAAACCCACAGCGTGAGCGCTGGCCTGGACTACCCCGGCGTTGGCCCCGAGCACGCGTTTCTGAAAGACATTGGCCGGGCTGAATATGTCGGCGTCACCGACACCGAGGCGCTCGATGCCTTCCACTACCTCTGCCGCACCGAAGGCATCATCCCGGCACTGGAATCGAGCCATGCCGTGGCCTACGCGATGAAACTGGCGAAGACCATGCGGGCCGACCAGTCGATCCTGGTCAACCTCTCCGGCCGGGGCGACAAGGACATCGGCACCGTCGCCGACCTGTCGAACGCTGATTTTTATTGCCGGCCGAGTTGCCGTGGGCAATCGGTCAAGGGCGGCGTGGATGCAGTGGTCGTCAAGCTGACCAACACAGTCCGTGCAACTGCCAGCACTGGAGCAAGCAAATCATGAGCCGCATTGAAAAAACCTTTGCCGACCTGGGCTCGCAGAACCGCAAAGCGCTGATCCCGTTTGTCACAGCCGGCTTCCCCTACGCCGACATCACGCCCAAGCTCATGCATGCCATGGTCGAAGGCGGCGCAGACATTATTGAACTCGGAGTCCCCTTTTCCGACCCTTCGGCTGACGGTCCTGTGATCCAAAAAGCAGGTGACCGGGCTTTGGCCTTGGGCATTGGACTTGCGCAAGTGATTGCCATGGTGAGGGAGTTTAGAAAAGACAATGCTCAGACACCGGTTGTCTTGATGGGCTATGCCAACCCCATCGAACGCTACGACCAGAAACACGGTCAAGGCAACTTCATACGGGATGCATCAGCTGCAGGTGTGGATGGTGTGCTGGTGGTCGACTATCCGCCAGAAGAGTGCGAAGCTTTTGCTACCGACTTGCGGGCGGCAGACATGGACCTGATTTTTCTGCTGGCACCGACCTCAACAGTACAGCGGATGCAGCAAATCGCACGAGTCGCGAGCGGCTATGTGTATTACGTGTCCCTCAAAGGCGTGACTGGCGCCGGTACCTTGGACGTGGGCCAAGTGGAGGCCATGCTGCCCCGCATCCGCGAGCATGTGAGCGTGCCTGTGGGGGTGGGCTTCGGCATTCGTGATGCCGAAACAGCCCGAGCTGTCAGCAAGACAGCCGATGCGGTGGTGATCGGCAGCAAGCTGATTCAGCTGCTGGAGGATGAGCCGTTTGAGAAAGTGGTTCCTGTGGCGATCCATTTCCTCAGGGGCATCCGCAAGGCATTGGACGCTTGAGGCGACCATGGTTTAATTTCGCGACGTTAAGGAGAACTGCATGTCTTGGCTTGAAAAACTGCTGCCGCCCAAGATCACCCAAACCGATCCCGCTGAGCGCCGCAGCGTGCCCGAAGGGCTCTGGATCAAATGCCCGAGCTGCGAAGCCGTGCTCTACAAGACAGACTTGGAAAAAAACCAGAACGTGTGCCCGCACTGCAGTCACCACCACCGCATCGGCGCACGTGCACGCCTGAATGCCTTCCTGGATGCCGAAGGCCGCTACGAATTGGCACAGGAAGTACTGCCCGTTGATGCGCTGAAATTCAAGGACAGCCGCAAGTACCCTGAGCGGCTCAAAGAAGCGCTGGAAACCACCGGTGAAACCGATGCGCTGGTGGTCATGGGTGGCGCCGTACAAGGCATCAGCTTGGTGGTGGCCTGTTTTGAGTTCGACTTCATGGGCGGCTCCATGGGCTCGGTGGTTGGCGAGCGCTTCGTGCGCGGCGTGGAAGAGGCCATTGCACAGAAGGTGCCCTTCGTCTGCTTCACCGCCACCGGCGGCGCGCGCATGCAGGAAGGTTTGTTGTCGCTGATGCAGATGGCCAAGACCAACGCAGCCCTTACGCGACTGGCCAAGAAAGGACTGCCCTACATCAGTGTGCTGACAGACCCGACCATGGGCGGCGTTTCGGCCGGCTTTGCCTTTGTGGGCGATGTGGTGATTGCCGAGCCCAAGGCACTGATCGGCTTCGCCGGCCCGCGCGTGATCGAGAACACCGTGCGCGTGAAGCTGCCCGAGGGATTCCAGCGTGCAGAATTCTTGCAAACCAAGGGCGCGGTGGACTTCATCTGCGACCGCCGCGAGCTGCGCAGCACCGTGGCCAATGCGTTGGCCATGCTGCAGCGCCAGAGCGCCGACGCGGTGGTCAGTGATTGAGTGAGCTACCTGCTGGGGCAGCCCCACTGACGCTGCAACAACTGCCCCTTTTTCCGCTGCAGACTGTGCTTTTTCCGGGCGGCTGGATGCCGCTGCGGATCTTTGAGGTGCGTTATCTGGACATGGTCAAACGCTGCCACGCAGCTGGCGCGCCGTTTGGTGTGGTCTGCCTGAGCGAGGGGAGCGAAGTGCGCCGTGTGGACCCTGCAGCACCCGATGGCATTGCCCACGATTCCTTCCATTCTGTCGGCACGGTAGCGCACATCGAGCGGATCGCTCAACCGCAGCCAGGACTGCTGTTCATCCATTGCCGTGGTCAGCAGCGCTTCAAGGTCACCGCCAGCCACCGCTTGCCGCACGGCCTGTGGGTCGCAGACGTCACGCTCGATCCTGCCGAGTCGCTGGTGGAGGTTCCTGAACATCTGATCCCCACCCGGGATGCACTGCAACGGGTGCTGACCAACTTGCAAGATCGCGAGCCAGAGGGCATGAACGAGCTGCCGCTGCAGCCGCCCTACCGCTGGGAGGAAAGTGGCTGGGTCGCCAATCGGTGGGCCGAGTTGCTGCCGCTGCAGCCAGAACTCAAGCAACGGCTGATGTCACTGGACAGCCCGTTGCTGCGCCTGGAACTCATTTCCGACATTCTCGACAAACTGGGTGTGGAGCGCTGAGGAGCGGGCGCCACGCCTGCAAATCGGCGGTTTTCCGAGACCAGCGGGGCAGGCCATGAAGACCTCAAGGCAACATGTCCAGTGCGTGCATGTAGCGCTCGCCCACCATCAGGCGGTCCCAATCCGGGGCATCCCGTGGGGGCAAGAGGGCAAGTCGACGCTCCTCGCTCGCTGCGCTGGGCAACCAATGGCCTTCGATCGCGGCCCTGGACAGATCTTCAATGACCCCGTCGATGAGCGCTCCTCCGTCCACGACGCTCTGGTTACACAACAAAACCATGTCGGCGCCAGCGCCCAGTGCAGCGAGCGCAGCCTCGGCAAAACCGACAGAACGGCCTTCGATGATGCGTGCAGCAGCCATGCTCAGGTCGTCACTGAAGATCGCCCCGGTGAATCCCAGTCGCTGACGCAGAATGTCCTGCAACCAGCGCGCGGAGAACCCAGCGGGTCGGCGGCTGTCCACCTTGGGGTAGATGACGTGCGCGGGCATGACCGCATCCAGACTGGCTGAAAGCCAACCATAGGGCGCCGCGTCGTCGGCCAGAATGGCCCTGAGGCTGCGCCGGTCTACCGGGATGGCAAGATGAGAGTCGGCCTGGACAAATCCGTGCCCCGGAAAATGCTTGCCACAGTTGCCCAAGCCGCTCTGGCGCAAACCATGCATCAACGCCTGCGCCAACACGCTGACCATGCGTGGGTCGCGTCCGAACGAGCGGTCACCGATCACCGAACTCTCTCCATAGTCCAGATCGAGCACTGGTGCAAAGCTCAGGTCCACCCCGCAGGCGCGCAACTCGGTACCGAGCACATACCCGGCGGCGGTGGCGGCGTTGGTGGCACGCATCGCTGGACCTCCCTCGCATTCGCCTTTCTTCGGAGCCGACAGCCACATCCGCCCCAACGCGGCCATGGGCGGCAGGTGGGTGAACCCGTCGCTGCGAAATCGCTGTACACGCCCGCCCTCATGGTCTACCGCGATCAGCAGGTCGGCTCGCACCGCCTTGACCTGACGGCACAGGCGGGTGAGTTGGGCACGGTCGTGCCAGTTGCGCCCGAAAAGGATGATGCCGCCGATCAATGGATGGGACAGGCGATGGCGGTCGGCATCGGTCAGTTCCAATCCGGCCACGTCGATGATCAGGGGAGCGTGAGGGTGCATGGTGTGAAATCGGGTCAAGTGTCTCAGGGCTGCGAGGTATGGGCCTCTGGTCTCTCGACCACAACAAAACTGGCCGCGTAATCGGTTTCGTCGGTCACAGACACATGCGCACTCAGGCCCTGCACCTCAAACCAGGCCTTGAGTTCGCCATGCAAAACAATCACCGGCTGACCGCTGGGCAGGTTGGCGATCTCGCAGCGCCGCCAGGTCATGGGTGACCTCATGCCCAGACCGATAGCTTTGGAAAACGCTTCTTTCGCAGAGAACCGCGTAGCGAGGTAGCGCAAGCCCCGTTGTGGCCAGCGCGCGCTACGGCGCTGCCAGACAGCGAATTCGGCGTCGCTCAGTACCTTGCGCGCAAAGCGCTCGCCCTGGCGCTGGAACGTGGCTGCGATGCGGCGGATATCGCAGATATCGGTGCCAATACCGTGGATCATGACCGTTGGGCCCGGTGATTCAGTCTTCAGAGGCTTGCGCCATGCAGCGCAGGTAGTCGGCGATGGTGGTGGCATAACCCAGCTCCAGCGCATCGGCGATCAGCGCATGACCGATGGACACTTCGCTCACGCCCGGCACCGTGCGCAAGAAGGCACCGAGGTTCTCGCGGTTCAGGTCGTGTCCGGCGTTGACGCCCAGACCCGCGTCGAGCGCAGCCTGCGCGGCGGCGGCAAAACGCGCCAACTGGACAGCTCGGCCTGGGGTGTGCCACGCCGCAGCATAGGGCTCTGTGTAAAGCTCCACCCGATCTGCGCCGATGGCTTTGGCGCCTGCCATTTGATCGGTTTCGGCATCCATGAACAGGCTCACGCGCACGCCAAGCGCAAACGCCTCCGCCACCACCGGGCGCAGCCGCTGCGCATCCTGGGGAAAGGTCCAGCCATGGTCGCTGGTGAACTGGCCTTCGCTGTCGGGCACGAAGGTCAGCTGGTGCAGCGGCAATCCGCGCGCCTTGACCTCGCGGGCCACGTCCATCAGGTTGTGAAAGGGATTGCCCTCGATGTTGTATTCGCACTCGGGCCAGTCCTGCATCACGCCGGCAAGGTCGAACACGTCCTGATGGCGGATATGGCGCTCGTCGGGCCGCGGGTGCACGGTGATGCCGCTGGCACCCGCGGCCAGGCACAGAGAGGCCGCTCGGGTCACGCTGGGAATGCCCAGATGGCGTGTGTTGCGCACCAGCGCCACCTTGTTGAGGTTGACCGAGAGGGCCGTGCGGTTGGGGGCTGCGTCAGCAGCGAAGGAGGCCATGGTCATGAAAGGCTCAGGTCTGGGGTGTTTCAGGCAGTGGACTCAGCACTGGCTTGCGAGGTTTGGCAATGGCCTGCATGTCCAACATCAGTTGGCGTGTCTGGAACACGCGCACGCCGCTATGGTAGTGCAGCAGCTGACGCAGTTGCTGCTGCAGGGTTTGCTGGCTGCCCGCGCAGGCGCGCAACGTGGCAATCAGAGGGTTTGCGCTGTCCAGTGATGTTTGCAGCGACTTCCACTGAGCGCCGGTCAACCCACGAGCATCTTCGGACCTTGCGGGCTGCAAGCCGCTTTC
>DAIOEI010000144.1:0-6104 GCA_036746335.1 Hydrogenophaga sp.
ACAACATCGTGGTCGGCAAGTTCGTCATGCCCAGCCGCGCCTACATCGGCCGCTTTAACTTCAAGGGCAACGACCAGCAAAAACTGGTCGGTAACCTCTCGGGCGGCGAACGCGGCCGCCTGCACCTGGCCAAGACCCTGGCCCAGGGCGGCAACGTATTGATGCTCGACGAACCCTCGAACGACCTGGACGTGGAAACCCTGCGCGCGCTGGAAGCCGCGCTGCTGGAGTTCGCCGGTTCGGCCATGGTGATCTCGCACGACCGCTGGTTCCTGGACCGCATCTGCACCCACATCCTGGCCTGCGAGGGCGATTCGCAGTGGTACTTCTTCGACGGCAACTTCTCGGAGTACGAGGTGGACAAGAAGCGCCGTCTGGGCGAAGAGGGCGCGCGGCCGAAGCGGGCCCGGTTCAAGTCGCTCAAGTGAGGGTCTCGCCAGCGGCTCAGCCAGTGCCGCCGCTGGATACAGCTCCGAAAAAAGGAAGCCCAGGCTCAAGGCTTTTGCTCAGCGTGGGGTGCAACCGTCGGATTGACACAAATCTGCAACCTGTTCGTCGTAAAACAGGGCATGTCCAAAAACCCATCGCGAACGCCATCTCCAGAACGCCCCGAGGCGGCTCTTTTGTGGGACCCGGTCATCTGTCACGGACTCATCGACACACTCTGGTCTTTGCGCCGCCACATGTTGGAGAACGAGGAGCGCCACGCCACGGCGCTGGCGCAAGTCGCTACACAGCAGCGAGAAAGTGCCCGCAACCTGGTCCATTTTCTGGCGATGCGAAACACCGATTTGCGCGCGCTGCAAGGCCAACTGGCGTGGCTGGGGCTGTCATCGCTCGGTCGGTCCGAATCCCATGTGCTCGCCAGTGTGGACAAGGTGCTGGGCCTGTTGCACCGGCTGACCGGTCAGGATTGGCATGACCACTCTGCGCAAGAGCCTGTGGGCAGTGTGAGCGGGCCCATTCTGCTCAAGCGCCACACGGAAACTCTGCTGGGCCCGACGATCAGTGCCCGCCAGGTGCGCATCATGGTGACGCTGGGCAGCGAATCTGCCACCGACTACCGCCTGGTGCGCGGACTGGTCGAAGCCGGCATGGACGTTGCCCGCATCAATTGTGCCCATGACGATGCGAAGGCCTGGAAAGCCATGGCCCGGCATGTGCGCCGCGCCGCCAAGGCCGCGCACAGGGAAGTCAAGGTTCTCATGGACCTGGGTGGCCCCAAGATCCGCACCGGCCCGCTCCCCGCCGGGCCTCGGGTGCTCAAGCTCAAGCCCGTGCGCGATGAAATGGGCTACCCGTTGCAGCCCTGGCGCCTGCACCTTGGGCACCGTTCCACGCTGGGCACGCCGCCGCGCGCAGATGCTCAGGTGATGGTCGATGCCGACTGGCTGGGCCGCCTGCGGGTGGGTCAACAAGTCCACCTGAGCGACGCGAGGGGCAAAAAGCGGCGCATGCTCGTGGTCGATACCGATGAAAGTGGTGTGGCCGTTGAAGGCCTGGAGACCTGTTATCTCACGCCCGAAACCCCGCTCGCGTTCAAAGGCGCACACGGCCGCCGTGTTCACTCGGTATACCCTGAAGGGATTGAAACCACGCCCGGAATGCTGCGCCTGCACCAGGGCGACTTGTTGCAGCTCGTGGCCGATCCCGATGGAATGAATGAACGCCATGAGGAGCCGAACGCCCTGCGCATCGCCTGCACCCTGCCGCAGGTGATCGCACAGGTCAACGTGGGCGAACGGGTTTGGCTGGACGATGGCCGGGTGGGCGGCGTGGTGCGCCAAGCCTCGGCCCAGTCCCTGACGGTGGAGATCGTGCAGGCCCGCGAAGATGGCGAAAAGCTGATGGCCGACAAAGGCATCAACTTCCCCGACAGCGAACTCGATCTGCCCGCACTCACCGAGAAAGACCTGGAAGACCTGCAGACCGTGGCCAAGGTGGCCGACCTGGTGGGTCTGTCGTTCGTGCAAAAGCCCGACGATGTGCACCACCTGCTGCAGTCGCTGCAAGCACTGCGTGGGAGCCATGTGGGGGTGGTGCTGAAGATCGAGACCCTGCAGGGTTTTGAGAACCTGCCCGAACTCATGCTTGCCGCCATGGCCGCGCCGTCGGCCGGGGTGATGATCGCGCGTGGTGACCTGGCCGTGGAGTGCGGTTACGAGCGCATGGCCGAGGTGCAGGAAGAAATCCTCTGGTGCTCTGAGGCGGCACACATGCCGGTCATCTGGGCCACGCAGGTGCTGGAAACTTTGGCCAAAACCGGCGTGCCTTCCCGCGCTGAAATTTCGGATGCGAGCATGGGCGTGCGGGCCGAATGCGTGATGCTCAACAAGGGCCCCTACATCACCGACGCCATCCACATGCTGGACGACATCCTGCGGCGCATGGCCGGTCACCAGGCCAAAAAAACTCCCTTGCTCAGGGCCTTGCGCGCCTGGACCGGTACCGACGCACCAGCCTGATTGGCCCACCCTCCCGGTGCCCTTCACCGAGAGGGCTGGCCGACGACTCAGGTCAAGCCCTTGGTGTCGTCTTCGAGCTCTTCCACCATCCACTCGCCGTTGACCTTGTCCCATTTCTTGACTTTGGCCAGCAAGTAGGCGAAGCAGGTGTTTTCAGGGATCTGGACTTTGCTGGAGGTAGAGGAGGAGGTGCTACCGCCAATGTTCAGTGTGAACCCCGATGTACCCACAGGTGCAGTGACCGAAATGTTGCCCCCGGTTTTGATGCGGGTTGCCAACTGAGCCTCCATCACAATCCAGACATCGCTGACGATGCGCCCATCGTTGCCTTCATCACGGAGGTAATTGCGAGCCCTGCCAGCATGCCGGTTCAGCAAGTTTTTCAGCGCCAGTTTCTGCACGCTGAGCTTCATCAAGACCAGGTCGGCTTTTTGTGCCTTGCTGCGGTTGAAGCCCACTTGTCCGCCTGCGGCGGTGAGGTAGTTGATGCCGACATTGACGTCGTTATCGGTGAACTTTTGCCACTCGATAACGTAGGGTCCGGTGGTGGTTACCTTGACTTTGCTAAGGTTGTCTGCGGACACAGTGCCAGCCACGTAGAGGTAGTTGGACTTGCCGAGGGGCGTTTTTTTCGCTCCGAACGAAGTCAAGCTGATGTCTTCGCAGCCCGCCCGAAAGTAGCTTTTGCGCGAGTAGACAAACTTGGAATCGGAAATCTTCACAGACATGGTGCACTCCTGAATGGGGTTGAGGGGATTCCAAGGTAAAGCGCTGGACATGCCAGCGAATCCCCAAGAGGGTGGAATGCATCCACCTGATGTGGGACAAAACGGAACCAACATGCCCAAAGCAGTGCATGCACACACCACCCCATGGTGCGGCGTACCAAGAACCCCTCGCGCGGCCCCTAAGGTTTTGGTGTGGTGTTCGACGCTATCCGGACCATAAAACCGCGTCTTTTGTGCCATGGCTGCGTTGCAAATCCGCGCGATACCGCCTGGTATCGCTGTGGTTTGCGCATTGCCCTGACCCAAAAACCATCGGTCTTATTTGTTCCATTCAGCGTCAAACACCACACTAGGTCCTGGCCTTGGATGCCACCAGCCAGTAGGTCACGCCCAGGGCCAGCAGCACCGCACCGGTGCCGTACAGGTATTCGGGCTCGACCGTGTTGAAGTCCAGCACGATCACCTTGCGGGCGATGGCCATCAGCGCGGTGGCGATCACCAGGCGCACATGGATCACGTCGTCGCGCAGGTAGAGCGTGATATTGGCGAAAATTTCAATGGCGATCAGCACCGCCAGGAAAGATGCAAACACCACAAAGATGTCGTTCAGGTCGAGCAGCAGCAAAGGGGGTTCCCGCAGCTTCTCGTAGAGCACAAAGGCCACGTCGGCCACGCTCAGAAAGATCACGATCACCATCAGCACCGCCAAGACCCGGATCGACTGGCGGATGGCCGCGTTCAATCCGGTGATCAGCCGGTCGCCATTGCTGGCGCCCAGATGCTTCTCTACCACCGGTGGTGTCTCTTCCTCGTTCATTGGACGCTCCGTCAATGCCAGATCTACAAACTAGCATGGCGGCGTGTCAACCATTTTGATGCAGGGCAGAAAGTGTTTCGGTCCTGCTCCTGGGTGGTCATCTACCCACAAATGAACGGCCAGAGGGAGGCTTCAACTGGCCAACACCGAACCATCTTTGGCGCGATCGCGGGCCAGCGCTTCGCGCACGCTCGCCCGGCGGAAAAACACCGTCACGACGCTGGAGGTGATCACGATGAACAGCGAATACAGCACCGGAATCAGCAACACCTCCTGCTGCTGGGTGCCGGTAAAGGTCAGCGTCACGATCAGCACCGCCAGCGGGCCGTTCTGGATGCCGGTTTCCAGCGCAATCGTGCGGCTGCGGTTGGGGTCCTGCTTGAGCAGGCGGGCCAGACCGTAGCCCAGGCCGATGCCGAAGATGCCCAGCCCGATGGCGGCAAAGAACACATACCAGGGTGTAGACGCCAGCAACATGTGGTTGCGCGGGATCCAGGTCACCACCAGGAACAGGATCACCATCACGCCCAGCATGCCGCCCAGCAATTCAATGGTGGCGCCGATGTTGGGGTTGAGCTTGCGCAGTGTCATGCCGATCAACGTGGGGATCAGCAGCACAAACAGCACCTGCGCCACATTGCCGGCAGGAATCTTGAAACCGCTGTCCAACCCGGCCAACTGCGAATAGAACTCCAGCAGCGCAGGCACCATGCCCAAGGCCACCAGCGAGGAGACCGAGGTCATCATGATGGACAGCGCCAGTACCGCCTTGCTGAAGTAGGTGAAGATGTTGGAGGTGGTACCGCCGGGCATGCAGGCCATCAGGATCAAACCCACCGTCATGGCGGGAGACAGCCCGAGCGCCTGCGCCATCAGAAAGCCCAGCAGCGGCATGATGCCGTACTGGCACAACACCCCCACGAGCACGCCCTTGGGCTTGCGAAAAGCAATCAGGAAGTCGCGCCAGGTGAGTGAGGCGCCCATGCCGAGCATGATGACGATCATCATCAATCCCAGCAGCTTGGTTTCAAAATCGGTGAGCATGTGGTTTCCTTGAGATCGGGGGAGGGCTCAGGCCCGCTTGAGTTCCTGGGCCACGGCCTGGCGCAAGTCCTTGCGCAGCACCTTGCCGATCGGGCTCTTGGGCAGTTCGTCGCGCACCACCACCAGCTTGGGCACCTTGTAGGGCGCCAGGTGCTGCTTGCAGTGGGCGATCACGTCGGCCGGCATGACTTCCTTGCTGTGGTCCGGGTTCTGCACCACATAGGCGCGAACCGCTTCGCCCGTCTTGTCGTCCGGCACCCCGATCACCGCCACCTCCAGCACATGGTCCATGTCGGCGATCACGTCTTCCACCTCGTTGGGATACACATTGAAGCCCGAGACCAGGATCATGTCTTTCTTGCGGTCTACGATGCGCATGAAACCGCCTTCGTCCATCACCGCGACATCGCCGGTGGCGAACCAGCCGTCATGCATCACCTGGGCGGTTTCGCTCTCAGCGTTCCAGTAGCCGCGCATCACCTGCGGGCCGCGCAGCCAGATTTCACCCGGGGCGCCCGGCGCCACATCCTGTCCGTCGTCACCCACCAGCCGCACATCGGTGGCCGGAGCCGGGATGCCGATGCTGCCGTCGCGCGGCGTGCCTGTCAGCGGGTTGAAGCTCACCACCGGCGAGGTTTCGGTCAGGCCGTAGCCTTCGGCGATCGGGGTGCCGGTCAGCTCGCGCCAGCGTTGCGCCACCGCCGTGTGCAGTGATGTGCCGCCCGAAATGGACGCCTTGAGCGTCTTGGTCGGGTAGGCCACAAACCACTCCTCGTTGAGCAAACCGTTGAACAGGGTGTTGACCCCCGTCATCCAGGTCACCGGGAAGTTTTCCATGGCCCGCTGCAGGTTCTGCACCGGGCGCGGATTCGGGATCAGCACGTTGTGGCCGCCGATGGACAGGAAGCCCAGCAGGTTGGCCGTGAAGGCAAAGATGTGGTAAAGCGGTAGGGCGGTCAACACACATTCCTGCCCAGGCGCCATGTGGCTCTGGCCCATGGCGCGGGTCTGCTGGATGTTGCTCAGCAGGTTGCCGTGAGTGAGCATGGC
>DAIOEI010000145.1:0-6098 GCA_036746335.1 Hydrogenophaga sp.
TGGTTGACGATCCAGGCCAGTTGCTCGGGGTGCAGGCGCGGGTTGAGCGTGTGCAACACCCGGCCTGTGCCGCTCACGCCGAAATACAGCTCCAGGTGGCGGTAGCCGTTCCAGGCCAGCGTGGCCACGCGCTCGCCAAAGGCCAGGTGCAGGCCATCCAGTGCATTGGCCACCTGCCGCGAGCGGCGCGCGATCTCGCCCCAGGAGCTGCGGTGGATATCGCCTTCGACCCGGCGGGACACGATCTCAGTGCGACTGTGGTGGCGCTCGGCATGCGTGATGAGCGAAGAAATCAGCAAGGCCTGGCTTTGCATTTGTCCCAGCATGGAAGGGTCTCCTGGTGTGTCTTAAAAAACGAACGATCGTGCGTTAATTGACCCAGCATCATGCCTCATCCTCTATCGGCCCCGCCACCGGGTTGCCCCCGATAACCCGTTGACCTGGGTGCTGCTCGCAATCGGACGAGAATCCAGATGCCACGCCGCTACTGCGTACCCAGGAGAAACGAATGAGCACTTTCCCGATCCAGAAAACCGATGCCGAATGGCGCGAATTGCTGACCGCCAAGGGCGCCGAGCCGGTCGCCTTTGAGGTTACGCGCCGCGCCCACACAGAGCGCCCGTTCACCGGCAAATATGAGACCGTCTGGGCCGACGGCAGCTACCACTGCATCTGCTGCGGCAACACCTTGTTCGACGCCAGCACCAAATTCGACGCTGGCTGCGGCTGGCCCAGCTTCACACAGGCCGTGCCGGGTGCCATCACCGAAATCACCGACCGCACCCATGGCATGGTGCGCGTGGAGACGGTTTGCAGCCAGTGCGGCGCGCACCTGGGCCACGTGTTTGAGGACGGCCCCTCGCCGACGGGGCTGCGCTATTGCATGAATTCGGCCTCGATCGACCTCCAAGCCACCTGAATCCAGGTTCAGAAGCCCAGGCTTTGACCCACCCCCAGCAGTGTCATCACACCCAGCACCGCGAAGATAGCGGCGGCCAACCCGTGCACCAGACGCATGGGTATGCGGTGTGACAACCGGTCGCCGACCAGCACCGCCGGCACATCGGCGATCAGCATCCCCAGCGTGGTTCCTACCACCACCATGACCGGTGCTGCGTAATGCGCGGCCAGCGCCACCGTAGCGACCTGCGTTTTGTCGCCCATTTCAGCCAGAAAGAATGCGATCAGGGTGGCGCCGAACACGCCGAGCTTCTGGGCCACCCGGGTGTCTTTTTCGTCCACCTGGTCGGGAATCAAGGTCCAGATGGCCATGCCCAGAAAAGACAAACCCAACACCCAGCGCATGAGCTCGGGTGTCATGACCGAAGTGATCCAGGCGCCCAGGGCGCCGGCCAATCCATGGTTGATCAGGGTTGCCAGAAGGATGCCCGCGATGATGGGGACCGGTTTTTTAAAGCGCGCAGCCAAAATGAAGGCCAGCAACTGGGTCTTGTCGCCGATTTCGGCCAGCGCGACAACACCGGTGGATACGAGCAGGGATTCCATGTCGATGATCTTAAAGCGAGGCCTGACACCCATCGACCAGGTTTCCGACCGGCCCGGCCTGGGCCAGCGTCATCCACACCTGCAGCGGCAGCCGCTCGATGGCGCGGCGCGGCGCTTCGCGGGCCACCACCAGTTGCCCGCCTTCCACCAGTAGCACGCCGCATTCGGGCGGCACGTCGGCCGGGCCGCCCACGGGGCGACCGCGCGCGTCGTTGCCCAGCACGTACCAGCAGGCGCTGGCCATGTCGAGGTAGGCGGCGCGCTTGGCGGGTTTCTTGATGTCGCCCAGCAGGTCCGCGCGGCTGACCTTGATTTCGTGCACCACGGGTTCGAGGTAGGCCTCCACCGTACTGCGGCGGATGGAATACACGTCGGGGCAGGCCATGACCCAGGCGTGGCCCGCCGGGGTGGGCTCCAGGGTTGCGGGCCGGGGTTCGCTGGCGATCAGCGGCGGCATCTCGGGCGGCGCGGTATCGCACTCACCCCACAGCGCCAGCGGCACCTGCGCGCGCAGCGCGAGCCCGCGCCAGGCCAGGCGCCCAGCCCGGCCCATGGCCAGCGCCACCTGTTCCACCAGCGCCTCGTGCGGGGTGCGCGCGGCCTTGTTCGTGGCGAACACGCGCGCCAGGGTGTGGATGCCGGCGTCGGTCACGCGCAGGGATTCAAAGCCGTCGGCCGAGCGCATGCGCTCCACTTGCCCGGCGGCGAGCAGCTCCACCTCCAGCATGTCGTGGCAGGGCCAGCCGCTGGAGCGGTAGATCTCGCGCAGGCGGCGGTGGTGGTGCCGGGTCAGCACAGGGGCATCGCTCATGGACTGATGATATGTCCAGTACGATGCAGCTTCAACCCAATATGACGAACGAAGCCCGCCTGGAACCCGAAACCGCCGACGACGCCCCCTTGGGCGCGGTGGCGGTGCGCGCGCTGTGCGACTTTGCGGCCCGTACCGGCGACCTGGACCTGCGCTTCACCCCTTCGCCCAGCGGCAGCGAAGGCGTGGCCGGGCACACCGAGGTGACCGGGCGCCGGGCCGCGAGTTACCAACGCGAGGTGCCGCTGGCCACGGTGTGGAACGGCCTGCGGGTGCAGGGCCGCGCCGACGGCTGGGACCCCGACGCGCGGCGGCTGGAAGAGATCAAGACCCACCGCGGCGACGTGGCGCTGATCACCGACAACCGCCGCGCCCTGCACCGCGCGCAGGCGCTGGTGTACGGCCACCTGCTGTGCCAGCAGCTGGGGCTGGACGGGCTGGAGATCGCGCTGGTGTACTTCAACATCGACACCCAGGCCGAAACGCCGCTCGCGCAGTGGCACGGCGCCGCCGAGCTGCGCACCCACTTTGACGACCTGTGCACCCGCTACAGCGGCTGGGCGCGGGCCGAGCGCACGCACCGCGAGGCGCGCGACGCCGCGCTGCGGGCGCTGGTGTTTCCGTTCCCCGACTTTCGCGCCGGCCAGCGCGCCCTGGCCGAAGCCGTGTACCGCACCCACGCGCGGGGTCGGGTGCTGATGGCGCAGGCGCCCACCGGCGTGGGCAAGACAGTGGCCACGCTGTTTGCCGCGCTCAAGGCCGCGCCCGGCAACACAGACACCCCAGGCACCGACAAGTTGTTTTATCTGACCGCCAAAACCACTGGCCGCCAGCTGGCGCTGGACGGCCTGGCCCAGCTGACGCAACACAGCGCACTGCCGCTGCGGGTGCTGGAGCGCGTGGCGCGCGACAAGGCCTGCGAACACCCCGACAAAGCCTGCCACGGCGACAGCTGCCCGCTCGCCCAAGGTTTCTACGACCGCCTGCCCGCCGCCCGCAGCGCCGCCACGCTGGCCGCCCGACTGGACAAGACCGCGTTGCGCGACATTGCGCTGGCGCACAGCGTGTGCCCCTACTACCTGGGGCAGGAAATGCTGCGCTGGTGCGACGTGGCGGTGGGCGATGTGAACCACTTCTTTGACCACGGCGCCGCCTGGCACGCGCTGACCGAAGCCAACGAATGGCGGGTGAGCCTGCTGGTGGACGAGGCGCACAACCTGATCGAGCGCACCCGCGCGATGCACAGCGCCACGCTGGAGCCGGGCGCTTTTCAGGCGCTGCGGCAGACCGCGCCCGCCGCGCTCAAGAAAACGCTGGACCAGCTGCACCGCCGCTGGAGCGCGCTGGCCAAAACGCAGACGCAAGACCACGAGGTGCTGCCCGAGCTGCCGGGCGAATTCATCCACACGCTGCAAGGCGTGTGCAGCGACATCGGCGACCACCTGGCGCTGCACCCGGCCGACGCGGTGGACGGACCGCTGCAGCGCTGGTGGTTTGACGCGCTGCACTTCGCGCGCGTGGCCGAGCAGTTTGGCGAACATTCCTTTGCTGATGTCAACCGGGAGTCCGCACCGCGCCAGGGCCGCGTGCCGCTCCCACAGCTGGCCATCCGCAACGTGGTGCCGGGCCCGCTGCTGCAGCCACGTTGGGCTGCTGTGCAGAGCGCCACGCTGTTCTCGGCCACGCTCGCGCCCATGGACTACGTGGCCGATCTGCTGGGCCTGCCGGCCGACACGCTGCGGCTGGACGCGCCCTCGCCGTTCAGCGCCAACCAGTTGCGGGTGCGGATCGCACCGCACATTTCCACCCGCTGGGCCGACCGCCTGACATCGCTCGATGCGGTGGTGCAGGTCATGGCCGACCAGTACGCCGCCGAGCCCGGCAACTACCTGGCTTTCTTCAGCAGCTTCGACTACCTGCAGCAGGCGCTGGACCGGCTGCAGCAACGGCACGGCAGTGTGCCGGTGTGGGCGCAATCGCGCGGCATGAGCGAGCCCGAGCGCGACGCCTTTGTGGCGCGCTTTTCGGAGCACAGCCAGGGCATCGGTTTTGCGGTGCTGGGCGGCGCGTTCGGCGAGGGCATCGACCTGCCGGGGCGCCGGTTGATCGGCGCTTTCATCGCCACGCTGGGGCTGCCGCAACTCAACCCGGTGAACGAGCAGATGCGCGCGCGGCTGCAGGCGCGCTTTGGCTCGGGGTACGACTACGCCTACCTCTTCCCCGGCTTGCAAAAAGTGGTGCAGGCCGCGGGCCGCGTGATCCGCAGCGAGCGGGATCACGGCACCGTGTGGCTGCTGGACGACCGCTTTGCGCGGGCCGAGGTGCGGCGGCTGCTGCCGGCCTGGTGGGTGGTGGAAGCGGCGCGGACTGATTGAACCGGCGGCGCGCTCAGTCGCCACCCCGGCTGCTGTGATCCCGGTTGCTCAGCGGTAACTGGCCAGGTGGATGCTGGTTTCCGTGGCGCGGATGCCGCTGATCAGGCGCACGCGCTCCAGCACGTCGGACAGCTCCTTCATCGAGCCCACCTCCAGCTCGGCCAGCAGATCCCAGCGGCCATTGGTGTCGTGCAGCGCGGCCACGCCAGGTTCGCCGAGCAGGCTGGCGATCACCAGCCGGGTCTGGTTGCCCTCCACCTGCACGCTCATCCAGGCCTTGATGCGCTCGGGCTGCGCCTCGGGCCGCAGGCGGACCGTGTAGCCCACGATCACCTGGGTGTCTTCGAGCTTGCGCAGCCGGTTGGTGACCGTGCCGCGCGACACCTTGAGCTTGTGCGCCAGATCGGCCACCGAGAGCCGGGCGTCCTGCCGCAGCAGGGCGATAAGTTGCTGGTCGAGCTGGTCCATGTGCAAAACGCCAATCAGAGTTATCGATTTGACAGATTTTCTGCCGTTTTCAAACTTTGTTGCCGATTTTCATTGTTCTCCCGGGCCGGCACACTGAACGCTCCCGTTTTGTGATCGCCGGAGACCCGCATGAAAACCACCACCCACCACCCCGACCTCGCCCGCTTCCAGCAAGCCGGCACGCTGTACCTGGGTGCCCCCGAAGCCGCCGAGCTGATCCGCCGCCTGGGCCTGCCGCACTGTCTGCAGCAGATGGCCGAGCACATCCGCGACGATTTCCTGCGCTGGGCCGATTTCTACAAGTCCGCGCGTGTGGCCGCGCATTCGAAAAACGGCGTGATCGAGCTCATGCCCGTGGCCGACGACCACCGCTACAGCTTCAAGTACGTCAACGGCCACCCCGGCAACACGCGCCTCGGCCTGTCCACCGTGATGGCCTTCGGCGTGCTGGCCGACGTGGACACCGGCGCCCCGCTGTTCCTGAGTGAGCTCACACTCACCACCGCGCTGCGCACCGCCGCCATGTCGGCGCTGGCCGCGAAGACCCTGGCCCGGCCCGACAGCCGCGTGATGGCCCTCATCGGCAACGGCGCGCAGAGCGAGTTCCAGGCCCTGGCCTTCCAGCACCTGGTGGGCATCACCACGCTGCGCGTGCACGACGTGGACGCGCAGGCCAGCGCCAGGCTGGTGGCGAACCTGCAGGGCAGCGGTCTGCAGATCACGGTGTGCCAGAGCACGGCCGAGGCGGTGCGCGGGGCGGACATCGTGACCACCGTCACCGCCGACAAGGCCATGGCCCTGATCCTCACGCCCGAAATGATCCAGCCCGGCATGCACCTCAACGCCGTGGGCGGCGACTGCCCGGGCAAGACCGAGCTGCACGGCGACATCCTCGACGCGGCCAAGGTGTTCGTGGAATACGAGCCGCAATCGCGCGT
>DAIOEI010000146.1:0-6094 GCA_036746335.1 Hydrogenophaga sp.
AATAACTGCCCGGCGGGTTGGCGGCATACGCGGCCCGGTCGCCCACGCTCAGGTGCGTCACGCCCTCGCCCACCGCCTCGATCACGCCCGCACCCTCCATGCCCAACGCCAGCGGCATCGGGTTCGGGTACAGGCCGGTGCGCTGGTACACGTCGATGAAGTTCAGGCCAATGGCCCGGTGGCGGATGCGCACCTGGCCCGGGCCTGGCTCACCCACGTCCACTGTGTCCACCACCAGTTGTTCGGGGCCACCATGGGCGTGGATGCGCACGGCACGGCTGCTGGAAGTCATCAGGGTCTCCTGTGGGGTTGTTGGTGAATGGCGAGCATGCTGCCACAAAGCGCGTATTCGCGTGGCCTGGCAGCCGGTGGGGTGTCGCCAGCAGGTCACCGCCCCGGTGCACCCAGCACCCCTGCCGACCGCCTGGCGCCCTCGGGCTGGTTACAGTCCACGCATGTCATCAGCGCCCGCCCGCCTCAGCCTTTCCACCGCCGCCCTGCTGCTCATCCCGCCCCTGATGTGGGCGGGCAACGCCGTGGTCGGGCGCCTGATGCAGGGCAGCATTCCACCCATCACATTCAACTTTCTGCGCTGGGTCGTCGCCCTGGTGCTGCTGCTGCCGCTGGCTGCCTGGGTGCTCCAGCCCGGCAGCGGGCTCTGGCGCCACTGGCGGCGCTTTGCCTGGCTCGGCTTGCTTAGCGTGGCCATGTACAACGCGCTGCAATACATGGCGCTCAAGACCTCGACGCCCATCAACGTCACCCTCGTGGCAGCGAGCATGCCGGTCTGGATGCTGCTGCTGGGGCGCGTGTTTTATGGCGTGGCGGTGACGCGGCGCGCGGCGCTGGGCGCCGGGCTGTCCATCACGGGTGTGGCCGTGGTGCTGGCGCGCGGCGACTGGCAGCAACTGCTGGCGGTGCAGCTGGTGCCCGGCGACGCCTGGATGCTGCTGGCCGCCATCACCTGGGCCACCTACAGCTGGCAGCTCGCCCGCCCGCCCGCAGGCAGCGAGCCCAGCGCGATCCGCCAGGACTGGGCCGCCTTCCTGCTGGCGCAGGTGGTGATGGGCCTGGTGTGGTCCGCCGCCATGACCGCCGGCGAGTGGGCCTGGCTACCGTCCCTGCCCGAGGGGCAGAGCCATCTGCAATGGGGCTGGCCGCTGGCGCTGGCCTTGCTGTTTGTGGCCGTGGGCCCCTCGCTGCTGGCCTACCGCGCCTGGGGCGCCGGGGTGGCCCGCGTCGGCCCGACCATGGCCGGCTTCTTCAGCAACCTCACCCCCCTGTTCGCCGCATTGATGTCGGCCACCCTGCTGGGCGAAATGCCGCAGCTCTACCATCTTGCGGGTTTTGTGCTGATCGTCGGCGGCATCGTGGTGAGTTCGAGGCGGTAGGCTCCCTCCGCGGTGCCTTGGAACCGACTTCCTTTCCGGAGCGCAGTGTTTTGTTTCGAGGATGCGGTGGAACCGGCTTTGCCGGGCCACTCGCATCGCCCCCTGGGGGGTGACGCCGCAGGCGGCGCGGGGGGAGCCTCAGTAAGTCCCCGGATACAGCCCACCATCCGGCAGGATGTTCTGGCCGTTGAGGTAACCCGCGTGCACGCTGCACAGAAAGGCGCAGATGGCGCCGAATTCCTGCGGGTTGCCAAAGCGGCGAGCGGGCACCTGGGCCATTTGCGCAGCGCGTACCTCGTCCACACTTTTGCCCGCCTTGCTGGCGGCGCCGACCAGGGTGTTCTGCAGGCGATCGGTGTCGAACTTGCCGGGCAGCAGGTTGTTGATCGTCACGCCATGGGCCGCAATGCCGCTACGCGCCACACCGGCCACGAAGCCGGTCAGACCGCTGCGCGCGCCGTTGGACAGGCCCAGGATGTCGATGGGCGCTTTCACCGCGCTGCTGGTGATGTTGACGATGCGGCCAAAGCCGCGCTCGGCCATGCCGTCCACGGTGGCCTTGATCAGCTCGATGGGGGTGAGCATGTTCGCGTCCACCGCGCGCAGCCAGGCGTCGCGGTCCCAGCTGCGAAAGTCCCCGGGCGGCGGGCCGCCCGCGTTGGTGACCACGATGTCGAACGCGGTACCCGGACCACCCGGCGCCGCGAAGGCGGCGGCGCGGCCCTCTGGCGTGGTGATGTCGGCGGCCACTGCCAGCACCTGCACGCCCGGGCAGGCCTGCTGGAGGCTGGTGGCCGATGCCTCCAGCGCTGGGGCGCCACGCGCCACCATGACCACACTCACGCCTTCGGCTGCCAGCGCCTGCGCGCAGCCCAGGCCCAGGCCCTTGCTCGCGCCGCAGACCAGCGCCCATTTGCCGTTGATACCGAGATCCATCGTGTTGTCTCCTATGGAGGGTTGCGGGCCGGCGCCTTACCCGGGCCCAGGCGGGTCACCATGAACACACCGAGCATGACCAGCGCGGTGCCCGCCAGAATCCAGCCGTTGAAGGGTTCACCCAGGATCAGCACGCCCATGGCAATGGTGGACATGGGCCCGATCATGCCGGTTTGCGCGGCCAGGCCAGCGCCGATGCGCTCAATGGCCATCATCACCATGAGCACCGGCGCAAAGGTGCACAGGGTGGCGTTGAGCACCGACAGCCAGATCACTTCCGGCGCCACGCTGGTGGCCGCCTCCAGCGGGCGCAGCAAGGCAAACTGCAGCAGGCACAACACGCAGGCCACGCTGGTGGCCAGCCCCACCAGCCGCAGGGAACCCAGGCGCTGGACGAGTTCACCGCTGTACACGAGGTAAATGGCGTAGCTGATGGCGCTGCCAAACACCAGGGCGGCCCCCAGGGCGGCATCGGGCCCGGCGAAGTCGGCCTCGTGACCAAACACGAGCAAGACCCCGGCGTAGCTCACCGCCATGGCCGCCGCCTGCAGGCCGGTGATGGCGCGCCGGTACAGCACCCAGCCGAGAATCAACACCAGGGTGGGGTTGAGGTACAGGATCAGCCGCTCCAGGCTGGCGCTGATGTATTGCAGACCCCAGAAGTCCAGAAAGCTGGCGAGGTAATAGCCGGTCACGCCCAGGCCCACAATCCCCGCCCAGTCGCGCCGCGTCAGCGCTGGCGGACGCACGCCACCGCGCGGGCGCGAAGCCCACCAGGCCAGCGCCAGAAACAGCGGCAGCGCAAACAGCATGCGGAACATGATGAGCGTGACCGCGTCCACCCCGTAGCGGTAGGCCAGCTTGACGATGATGGCCTTGCCCGAGAAGGCGATGGACCCCGCGCTGGCCAGCAGCAGGCCGGTGAGGAGGTGGGGCGGGCGGCTCAAAGCGCCTCCACGCGGGCGAGGTCGGGGCGTTCCAGCCACTGTGCCCATTCGTCGGCCAGTTGCTGCGCGGCGCCGGTGGCGGCGTTCCAGACTTTGGCGCGGGCCGCCCAGTCTTGCCCGAAGCGGGTGAAGTCGCTGCGGTCGGGCAGTTTGCTGCCAGGCAAAGTCCGCACCCAGGCCGGGTCGGGCGCGAGCACGAGCATGCTGTCCAGCGCCGGGCTGGCCAGGTGGCGGCGCTTCCAGGCTTTGTCGAGCCAGCCAGGGACCACCGCCTTCTGGAAGTGCGGGTACAACACGATGGGTGAGGCCTCGCGCGGGCGGTAGCGCAGGTGGAGGTGGTAATCGGTCAGGCCACCGTCCCAGTACGGCCCGGGCGGCGCGCCCGCGATACCCTGCACCGGGCGCAACACGAAGGGGATGGAGCAACTCGCCTGCACCGCGCTCATGAAATTGCCCGGGTCCAGCGAAAGGTGCCGGGTGCGGTAACCGTCGGGCTCAAAAGGCAGCGGCGCCATCTGGCCACCGCTGGCCGAAGAAAACACCACCCGCTCAAGCCAGGCGCCCAGCGCCCGTCGGCTGACGCCGTTGGCCACAAAGGCACTGAGGTAGCCCAGCGGCGTGCGCCAACGCCCGTCTCGGGCCAGCAAACCGCGCCCGCGCGAGGTGAGCACATGCAGCCGGTAACGCGGGTGCTGTAACACCTCTTGCACCCGGTCTCCGTAAAAAAGCCGCAGATTGCCCGCGAACTGGTTGCTGATCTGTTCTGCGCTGGGGCGCTTCTGACCGGGTGGCAGCTCGAAGTGCTGAGCGATGTAGGCGCGCTCAAAGCGCTGCAGTTCCCCGGCCGGATCGCTCAGGCAGGCGGTGGCCATGCGCCAGGCACCGATGGAGGCGCCCACCAGATCCACCGGCTGCTGGCTTTGTGGCAGCCACTGGCCAAAGATGAAGCGGTCCAGCGGACCCAGGATCAGGCCTTTCGGACCTCCTGCCGCAGCGGGCACGATTCCCACATGCGCGGGCAGCAACCCATGGCGTTCGAGGTGTTGGCGGGCCAGAGGGCCCGCATAAAGACGCAGCGCTTGCATGGAGGGCGATTGTGGCGCACGCCCTTGCCGGGCTCGCCAGCGCCCTGTCGCCGAAGGCTCCGAGCGGCAGCGCTCAGGCCGAAGGGATCGAGGCGGTCACCAGTTCGTCACCCATGACCGTGTCCGGATCGATGCCCAGCACCAGCCCGACAGGATCGGGGTAGCTGTTGATCATGGCATCGCTGCTCAGGGCCAGCTCTTCTGCCCGGGCGCGCCAGGAAGCGATGTGGATCACACCGGCAATCGGTTCGTAGATGTCGTTGTCAAACGGCGCTGTCTGGTGCTCGATGGCATTGATCATTTTCTTGGGAAAGTGCCACTCGCGGGCCAGCGCTGCCCCTGCGTCGGCGTAAGAGAACCCAAACAGGCCTTTTTCCGCACGGGCCCGCTTGAGGTCCAGCGGGCTCATGCTGCGGTTGAGGTCCAGCATGGCCTCGGGCATGCCGGCATGCATCATGAGCTCGCCAATGGCGTGGACCAGCCCCGCCGTGAAGGCGGTGCTCTCGTCGATCTTTATGGGCTTGGCTATGTGGCGCGAGAGGTTGGCCACGTTCAGGCTGTAGCGCCAGAACTGCTCCAGGTTGACGCCGCCCACACAATGAAAACCCTCGCCCAGCGCCGCGCCAATGACCAGCGCCCGCACCTTGACCAGCCCCATGACGTTCATGGCTTCCCGAGCGTTGGTCACCGAGCGAGAGAGGCCAAAAAACGCCGAGTTGGCCATTTTCAGCAGCTTGGCGGTGAGCACCGGGTCGTCTTGAATGATGTCCGCTGCCTTGATCAGATCCACATCTTCCTGGTCAAAGGTCTCCATGAGTCTGCGCACGACTTTGGGCGCGGAGGGCAACGCATGGGGTTGCTTGAGCAATTTTTCGAGCTGCATGATGACCTGCCTTGAGGACGGAGTTTCAAAAAAGCATGATGAAAGGATATCGACGGACGCGGTAGAGACTGAAGACCCTTCTGGAGCGGCTCAGGAAATCATGGAGTTCAGCGCCTGGCTGAAAGACCACTCCGAAGGGTCTTTGCCCAGCACGCTGTCAATGTCCAGCCCCAGCGCCAGACCCACCATGTCCGGAAAGGTGGCAGCCAGGCCCTGGCTGTCCAGGTGCAACTCTTCGGCGCGGGCCCGCCAGGAAGCGAGGTGCAAGATGCCGGCCAGCGGGTCGTAGGCTTCGCCTTCAAAGGGTGCGTGTTGGTGGGTCAGGGCCGACACCATGTCAGCCGGGAACTGCCACTTCTCGATCATCCCGGCGCCCACCTCGGCATAGGTGTAGCCAAAGGCTTCGCGCTCGGCGTCAGCCCGCTTGAGATCCAGCGGCGGTACAGCCATGTCCACCGGCGCCATTTCATTGGGCATGGCAATGTGCATCACGAGAATGCCAATGGCATGAATCAGGCCTGCGGTGAAGGCGTTGCCCGAGTTCTGGCGCAGGATGCCGGCCAGCGTGCGCGCAATCTGGGCCGACTGCAGGCTGTAGCGCCAGAACTGCTTGAGATCGATGCCCGGCACATGTTTGAAGCTCGCACCCAGCGCCGCCGCCATGACCAGCGAGCGCACATGCGTGAGCCCCAGCATGGCCACGGCCTCGTCGGCGGTGCCGATCTTGCGGCTGACCCGGAAAAAAGCGGAATTGGACAGGCGCAACACCCGGGTGGTGAGCGCAGGGTCGGTCGAGATCAGTTCACCCACGCGCTTGGGGCTGGGGTCTTCCCGGTTCATTTCGGCCAGCAG
>DAIOEI010000147.1:0-6073 GCA_036746335.1 Hydrogenophaga sp.
TGCGCGACTATCTCAAGCGCCTGGGTGAGCGCCCCTCGGTGCAAAAGGTCAACGCAGACCGCAAGGCCAACACCGAGTTGATGATGGTGCGCATGAAGCCGCAGTGAGGCCGGGCAGGCCCGCCATCGAGCTGATTTGTGTACACAAGCCCAACAACAGCATCAGCGGCTAGCGCAATTTTCTAGCGAGAGAGCGTCGGCCTTGCACTGTTGGCCTGGTGCGTGTCACCGCAGCATGCCCTGCACCGTGCGGTGCAAATCCTCGGCCCAGGCCCTGCGATCTCTGCCCTGGGCCTGTTGCACATCTCCCAGGCGCACATCGGCCACCAGATCACTGGCCAGCAAGGTGCTCAGCAGCGAGGCGGCCATGGTCGTGTCACCCACAAACAAGGCCGCCGGGTGGGGCTGGCCCGTCTGGGCATGGAGATAACGCAGCGCCCAGGGTTGTACCGGGCTGTGGGTGACCACGGCCGCCTGCAACAGGTTGGCGTGAAACGGCAGCAGGGTTTCGCCGTCGGATGTGGTGCCTTCGGGAAACACCGCCACCGCATCACCCGCTTGCAGGCTCTCGGCCATGTGGTGCACCACACGCATCGCATCGCGCCGTTTTTCGCGTTCAATCAACAGGGTGCCTGCACCCACGGTCAGGGTGCCGATCAGCGGCCAGTGCCGCACCTCCGACTTGGATACAAACCGGGAGGGAGCTACCGCGTTCATCACCAGAATGTCCAGCCAAGACAAGTGGTTGGCCACCCGCAACACCGGCCCGGGTTTCACCACACCCTGGGCCTGCCAGGCCACGCCCATGGCAGCCAGCATGCGCCGGGACCAGATCTGGATCCGTGCGGCCCGCTGCGCCGGACCCAGCCGGGGAAAATGGCGCGTGATGACCCACAGCCCCCACAGCACCCACCACAGTGCCACCAGGCAGCGCAAGACCAGGCGGGGCCAACGGATCAGCATGGGCGAGAGGCAGTGAGCGTCATGCCTGGTAAGCCACCTGGCCCGCCACGATGGTGGCCCGCACCCGCACCGGCAGTTCATGCCCCTCGAAAGGCGTGTGTTTGCCCTGGCTGCGCAATCTCGAAGGCTCGACGCGCCAGCTACCAGCAGGGTCAAAAATGCACAGGTCGGCCTGGCCGCCGACGCTGAGCTGGCCCACGCTGTGCTGCAGCGTTCCCAGGCTGTGGCCCAGCACCGCCTGCGGTCCTCGGGTCAGCACGGTCAGGGCCTGCATCAGGCCCAAGCCGTCCTGCTGCGCCCATTTGGTGGCCAAGCCCAGCAACAGCTCCACGCCGGTGGCACCGGGCTCGGCATCGGCAAAGGGCAGCACCTTGGCATCAGCGTCCACCGGGTTGTGGTCCGACACCAGGGCGTCGATGCTGCCGTCGGCCAGGCCTGCGCGCAGCGCATCGCGGTCGCGCTGCTGGCGCACTGGCGGCTGCACGCGCAGGCGGCTGTCGTAGTAACCAATATCCACATCGGTCAGGTGCAGGTTGTGCACGCTCACGTCGCAGCTGATGGGCAGACCCTCGGCCTTTGCCTGGCGCACCAGTTCGAGACCGGCGGCGCTGCTGATGCGGCACAGGTGCACCCGTACGCCTTTTTCGCCCTCGATCCTGGCCGCACCGTGCACACCGCGCAGCAGCTCGATCAGGGTGTGCAGCGCAATGGTCTCGGCCACCACCGGCACACCGGCCAAGCCCATGCGCGTGGCCAGCGGGCCGCTGGCGGCCACGCCTTTGCCGAGCCAGAAGTCCTGCGGGCGCAGCCACACGGTGTAGCCGAAGGTGGCAGCGTACTGCAGCGCGCGTTGCAGCACCTGGTGGTTCACGATGGGCACTTCGGCCTGACCAAAGCCGATGCAGCCGGACTCGGTGAGTTCGGCCATCTCGGTGAGCACCTCGCCCTGGAGACCGCGTGTGAGCGCGCCCACCGGGAACACGCGCGAGCGGTGCAGTTTTTCGGCCCGAAACTTGAGCATGTCCACCAGGCCGGGTTCGTCGAGCACCGGTTCGGTGTCGGGCGGGCAGACCAGCGACGTGATTCCGCCAGCCACAGCTGCGGCGGTTTCGCTTTCCAGCATGCCAGCATGTTCCTGGCCGGGTTCGCGCAGGCGCACCGCCAGGTCCACCAAACCCGGTGCCACCACGCAGCCCGTGGCGTCGATGGTGCGGTTGGGATGGAAGTCGGGGGCGACCTTGCCGATGGCGATGATGCGACCGGCCGCAATCGCGATGTCGGCCAGCTCGTCACGACCGCTGGCCGGGTCCATGACGCGGCCGTTTTGAATCAATATCTTCATGCTTCATTCCCCGCGACGATGCCGAGCACGGCCATGCGGACCGCGATGCCAAAGGTGACCTGCGGCAGGATCACGCTCTGCGGCCCGTCCACCACGGCGGACTCGATCTCGACCCCGCGGTTGATCGGGCCGGGGTGCATGACGATGGCGTCGGGTTTGGCCCAGCGCAGGCGCTCGGTGGTCAGGCCGAAACTCTTGAAGTATTCCTGGCTCGACGGCAGCAACGCCCCGCTCATGCGCTCGTTCTGCAGGCGCAGGGTGATGACCACATCGCAATCCTTGATGCCCTCTTCCAGCGTGTGGCACACGCGCACGCCCAGTTGCGACAGGTCGCTGGGCACCAGGGTGCGCGGGCCGACCACGCGCACATCGGGGCAACCCAGCGTGGTCAGCGCATGGATATCGGAGCGCGCCACGCGCGAGTGCAGCACGTCGCCGACGATGGCCACCGACAGCTTGCTGAAATCCTTCTTGTAGTGCCGGATGGTGTACATGTCCAGCAGGCCCTGGGTGGGGTGCGCGTGGCGGCCGTCACCGGCGTTGACCACGTGCACGTGCGGCGCGACGTGCTGCGAGATCAGGTAGGGTGCGCCCGATTCGCTGTGCCGCACCACAAAAATGTCGGCCGCCATGGCCGACAGGTTGGCGATGGTGTCCAGCAGCGACTCGCCCTTGGCGGTCGAGCTGCGCGCGATGTCCAGCGTGTAGACATCGGCCGACAGGCGCGTGGCCGCGATGTCGAAGGTGGTGCGGGTACGGGTGCTGTTCTCGAAGAACAGGTTGAACACGCTCTTGCCGCGCAGCAGCGGCACCTTCTTGACCTCGCGGTCGCTCACGCTGACAAAGCTGGAGGCGGTGTCCAGGATGTGGGTGAGGATGTCGCGCGAGAGGCCTTCAGTGGAGAGCAGGTGGATCAGCTCGCCGTTTTTGTTGAGTTGCGGGTTGCGGGCCATGGGTTCAGGCCTCCTTCTTGTTCTCGACCACGAAGCTCAGGCGCCCGTCGTCGGCGCGCGCCAACTCCAGCATCTGTTGCTCGGACAACATCACGGTGGCGGCGCAGACATCGGCCTGGATCGGCAACTCGCGCCCACCCCTGTCCACCAGCACCGCCAGTTTCACCCCGGCAGGCCGCCCGAAATCGAACAGTTCATTGATCACCGCACGCAGTGTGCGCCCGGTGTAGAGCACATCATCGATCAACAAAACCTGGGCGCCGTTCACATCAAAGGGCAATTGCGACTGCGCAGTCATGGCAAGCCCACGCTGACCGAAGTCGTCCCGGTGCATCGACGATGAAACGACTCCCGGCTGGCCAGGCAGCCCCAGATCGCGGTGCAGGCGCTCTGCCAACCAGGCGCCGCCTGAGTTCACACCAACCAGGTAGACCGGGCTGGCTGTGCCGCGCAGCAGGCCATGCACGCTGCAGAGCAGTTGCTCATAAAGCGCTTCGGCATCGATGGAAAGCTGACTCAATCCAGACTCCTCAAAAACTGTTCCAGGATGATGCATGCCGAAGCGGCATCGGTATCTTCCGCGCCTTGGCTGAGGGCCTCGGTGGTGCTGTACCGTTCATCCACTTCATAGACCGCGAGACCGAAACGGCCCCGCAACTGCCGAGCAAACTTCTGCGCCAGCGCCGTGTTCTCATGCGGTGCGCCATCAGGGTGGAAAGGCACCCCAACCACCAGCGCATCAGGGCCCCATTCCTGAATGCGCTCTGCGATTTTCTGAAAGCGCAGGGCTCCCTGGGCTGCAATGGTGCCACGCGGTGTGGCAGCGCCCGTCAGCCGGTTCCCGCTGGCCACGCCGGTGCGCTTCAGACCGAAGTCGAAGGCCAGGAAGGTCTGGCACGAAGCAGGCACGTCCGTAGCCATCAACCACGCCGCCCGAAACAAAGGGGAGCCGGTCGGGCGCAGACCGCGAAATCCGCTTTTGCGGGGCACAGGTGCAACCCCCTCCTGCCGCAAGCGAGAGAGGGGCCACGCGCAGTGGCGCAGGGGGTGCGCACTTCACCCATGCCCTGCATCAGGTGACAGCATCCAAGGCTGCAGGCCCAACAGCGCCATGGCGCGCTCATAGCGCTCAGGTACAGGGGTGTCAAAAATCAGGCTGGGGTCTGCCTCCACCGTCAGCCAGCTGTTTTCCGATATCTCCGACTCCAGCTGACCCTGCCCCCAGGAGGCGTAACCCAGCGAGACAAACACCTTGCGCGGACCGCCACCGGAGGACATGGCTTCCAGCACGTCTTTGGAGGTGGTCATCTCCAGCCCCCCTGGAATAGAAAGGGTGGACGCGTACACCGACTCGCCATCTCCCGCGTCGATCGCCTCGTGCAACACAAAACCGCGTTCTGTCTGCACGGGTCCCCCCTGGAAGACAGGCAAGGCGGCCAGCTCCTCGCGACCCAGAGGCAGTTCAACCTTTTCAAACAGGCGCGCCAGTTGAATGTCGCTAGGCTTGTTGATCACCAGGCCCAGCGCGCCGCGCTCGCTGTGCTCGCACATGAACACCACGCTGCGACCAAAAAGCTCGTCGCTGAGACCGGGCATCGCAATCAAGAAGTGATTGGTCAGGTTGATGGAGGCAGAATCAGCAGACATGAGCGAATTTTAAAGCGCCGCCCTGGCTACCTCGCTACTGCTGACAGATCATCCCCTTCTGCGTATGAACACCTACGATCAAGGCCTGATGTGGTTTCGCCGCGATCTGCGTGCATCGGACAACGCAGCGCTGCACCACGCGCTCAAGACATGTCGGCGCGTCTGGTGTGTGTTCGTTTTTGACACCGACATCCTGCAGCCTCTGCTGGCGCGGGGCCTCAAGACCGACCGGCGCGTGGACTTCATCCGCGCAAGCTTGCTGGAGCTGGATACCCAATTGCAGGCGCTGGGTCTGGCGCACGGCACGCAAGGGGTGGGGCTGATCGTGCAGCAGGGGCGTGCGCAGGAGCGGGTCGTGGCGCTGGCGCAGCAACTGCAAGTGCAGGCGGTGTTTGCCAACCACGACGACGAGCCTGCCGCGCATGCCCGAGACGCCCATGTGCTGGGCGAACTGGCACATGCGGGAATCATGTTCCATGGGCACAAAGACCATGTGATTTTTGAGCGCCGCGAGGTGCTCACGCAGGCTGGCCATCCCTACGGCGTGTTCACGCCATACAAGAACGCTTGGCTCAAGCAGCTTGCCCAAGAGCAGCTCCAGACCTATCCGGTAGAGCCGCATGCAAAAGCGCTGGCGCCGGTACCCAAGGCACTGTCAGCACCGGTACCCGGTGTTGAAGACCTGGGTTTTGCGCCGTCCAACCTGGCGCGCCTGCCTGTGCCCAGCGGCAGCAGCGGCGCGCAACAGTTGCTCGACGACTTTGTTCAACGCATCGACCGCTACCAGGATGCCCGGAATTTTCCGGCCGTCAAAGGGCCCAGCTACCTCAGTGTGCACCTGCGCTTTGGCACCATTTCCATCCGGCAACTGGTACGCCTGGCCTACCCGATGCACCTGCAAGGCCTGCAGGGTGCCAGCACCTGGCTGAGCGAGCTGATCTGGCGCGACTTTTACCACCAGATTCTGGCCAACTTCCCGCATGTGGTGAAAAAGGCCTTCAAACCTGAATACGACCAGATCCGCTTCGAACACGGCAAACAGGCCGACGCGCTGTACGCCGCCTGGTGTGAAGGTCGCACCGGCTACCCGCTGGTCGATGCAGCCATGGCGCAGATCAACCAGACCGGCTACATGCACAACCGTCTGCGCATGGTGGTGGCCAGTTTTC
>DAIOEI010000148.1:0-4072 GCA_036746335.1 Hydrogenophaga sp.
CTGGTGATCGTCACCGACCAGGTGCTGCAGGCGGTGGCCTACGACATCGCCAAGTCGCTGTCGGTGTTCGTCGGGCTGATCATCACCAACTGCATCGTGATGGGCCGCGCCGAGGCCTTTGCCATGAGCAATCCGCCTTTGCCCAGCTTCCTGGATGGCATTGGCAATGGCCTGGGTTACAGCGCCGTGCTGGTGTTCGTGGCGGTGGTGCGGGAGCTGTTTGGCAGCGGTACCTTGTTGGGCATGACCATCCTGCCCACGGTGGAAAACGGCGGCTGGTACGTGCCCAACGGAATGTTCCTGCTGCCCCCGAGCGCCTTCTTCATCATTGGCGGTTTCATCTGGATCCTGCGCAGCTGGAAGCGCCAGCAGGTCGAGAAGCAGGAGCTGCCGATGGCGCCGCAATCCAAGTCCCTGGAGGCCCACTGATGGAAAACTATGTTGCCTTGTTGATCCGGGCCGTGTTCATCGAGAACATGGCGCTTTCTTTCTTTCTGGGCATGTGTACCTTCCTGGCGGTGTCCAAAAAGGTGGAGACGGCCGTCGGGCTGGGCATTGCGGTGGTGGTGGTGCTGGGCATCACCACGCCGCTGAACAACCTGATCTACCAGAACCTGCTCAAGGACGGTGCGCTCGCATGGGCCGGCCTGCCGGATGTGAACCTGGGCTTTCTGGGCTTTCTGGTCTATATCGGTCTGATCGCTGCGGTGGTGCAGATCCTGGAAATGTTCCTCGACAAATACGTTCCTACCCTCTACAACGCGCTGGGGGTGTTTTTGCCACTGATCACGGTCAACTGCGCCATCCTGGGTGCAGCGCTGTTCATGGTCGAGCGCGACTACCAGTTCGGCGAGAGCGTGGTCTACGGGCTGGGCGCGGGCATCGGCTGGCTGCTGGCCATCGCCGCGCTGGCCGGCATACGCGAGAAACTCAAGTACAGCGATGTGCCCGAAGGCTTGCGCGGCCTGGGCATCACCTTCATCACGGTTGGTCTCATGTCGCTGGGCTTCATGTCCTTTGGCGGCATGTCGATCTGAGCCTTTCACCCCAAGACACCGAGGAGCAGCAAAGATGGATGTGACCACGATTGCAGGCGGCGTAGCGATGTTCACCGTCATGATCATGGCCATGGTGTTCGTGATCCTGTATGCGCGCACCCGCCTGGTGAGCAGTGGCGACGTGAAGATCGAGATCAATGGCGATCCGCAACGCACACTGACCGTTCCGGCTGGCGGCAAACTGCTGCAGACCCTGGCCAATGAGGGGATCTTCCTGTCTTCGGCCTGCGGCGGTGGCGGTACCTGTGCGCAGTGTCGCTGCCATGTGCTCGAAGGTGGTGGCGCCATCCTGCCGGTTGAGGAGCAGCATTTCACGCGGGGAGAAATCCGCGACCATGCGCGTTTGTCTTGCCAGGTGCCGGTCAAGCAGGACATGAAGATCGAGGTCGAGCCCGAGTTCTTCGGTGTCAAGCAGTGGGACTGCACCGTGGTGTCCAACGACAACGTGGCCACCTTCATCAAAGAACTGGTGCTCAAGATCCCCGAAGGCGAGAGCGTGGACTTCCGAGCCGGTGGCTATGTGCAGCTGGAGTGCCCACCGCATGTGGCCGACTACCGCGACTTCGACATCCCAGAGGAGTACCGTGGCGACTGGGACCGCTTCAAGGTGTTCGACAACGTCTCCAAGGTCGATGAAACGGTCATTCGCGCCTACTCCATGGCCAACTATCCGGAAGAAAAGGGCTTGATCAAGTTCAACATCCGGGTGGCCTCACCGCCGCCGGGCCGCAAGGACATCCCGCCGGGCAAGATGTCATCCTGGATCTTCTCTCTCAAAAAGGGCGACAAGGTCAAGGTCTCTGGCCCGTATGGTGAGTTCTTCGCCAAAGAGACGGCCAACGAGATGGTGTTCATCGGTGGTGGTGCTGGCATGGCGCCCATGCGATCACACATTTTTGACCAGCTCCGGCGCCTGAACAGCCAGCGCAAGATCAGCTTCTGGTATGGCGCGCGCAGCCTGCGCGAGACCTTCTATGTAGAAGAGTTCGACGAACTGGCACGCAATCACGAGAACTTCAGCTGGCACCTGGCCCTTTCAGACCCCTTGCCTGAGGACAATTGGACAGGCCCTACCGGCTTCATCCACAACGTGGTCTACGAGACTTATCTCAAAAACCACCCTGCGCCCGAAGACTGCGAGTTCTACATGTGCGGCCCGCCCATGATGAACACCTCGGTCATCAAGATGCTCAAGGACCTGGGCGTCGAAGACGAGCACATCATGCTCGACGACTTCGGCGGCTAAAAGGCCTGGAGACGATCGCCCATGCGCCGTCGTCAGGCGGTTGGCCTGCTCTCTCTGCTGCCGGTGGTGGCATCGGTCGGTCTTGGCGCCTGTGCCCGTGAGCAGCCGTACCAGCAGCTCGAAGGCGCGACCATGGGCACGCGCTACCACATCCGTTTTCGCCCGCCCACCCGGGTTTATGATGCAGTCGCCTTGCAGGCTGCCATCGAGGCCCGTCTGGAGGCGGTGAACGCCAGCCTCTCTACCTACCGGCCCGACTCGCTGATCACCGCCTTCAATCAGGCCCCTGTGGGGCTGGTTGTTCCGGTAGACGCCGACTTCGAGTACATGTTGGCGCTCTCCGGGCAGGTGCACCGGGCCAGCGCAGGCGCTTTTGACCCGACGGTGGGCGTTCTGGTCAATCTCTGGGGTTTCGGCTGGCCCAAACCTGAACAGCCCTTGACCCGTCTACCCGATGCGAACGCTATAGCGGCGGCCAGGGGCAGGCTGGATGCAGTCGAACAACCGGCCTCAGGGCAGCTGGTCAAGCGAGCACCTTTGCGGTTGGACTTCTCAGCCATCGCCAAGGGTTACGGTGTGGACCTGATCGCCGAGCTTTTGCGCACGCAAGGCATTGCGCATTACATGGTGGAAATCGGCGGCGAAGTGGCCACTCTGGGGCAAGGGCCTGCGGGTGGCCTCTGGCGCATTGGTATCGAAGCGCCCGAACCCGGTGTCAGCGGACAGGTGATGACGCGGGTGTACCTGAGCGAAGCGGCCCTGGCCACCTCCGGCAACTACCGCAATTTTTTCGAGCTGGAGGGCCGGCGCTTCTCGCATGTCATGGACCCCGTCAGTGGGTATCCGGTGGAACAGCCGCCGGTGTCTGTCAGCGTGATTGCACCCAATGTAGCCTTGGCCGATGCCTGGGCCACCGCTTTCATGGTGCTGGACGAAGAGCGCGGGCTGGCCATCGCCGAAGATAACCAGCTGGCGGTTTACTGGGTCTACGAGGACAATGCGGGGCGACGCACCCGGCAAAGCAGCCGCATGCAAGCCTATCTGGACGCGGCCCAGCCCTGAGTCCATACCGAAAGAAGACGATGGAAATCTTGCTGGCCCTGCTGTTGTTCCTGGTTTTTTTTGGCGCCATGGCCCTGGGCCTGATGCTGCGTGGAAAGCCCTTGCAGGGCTCCTGCGGTGGCGCGGCGGCGCTGATGGGCGAAAAAGAGTGCGGCGTCTGTGGTCGCGACCCCAACACCTGCGAGCGCAAGCAGGGCGAGCAGAAGATGGTGGCCGTCATCAAGCGCCATGAGCTTGGCTGAAGTGAGGGCCGGGGCCTGCGCGAAGGTTCTGAGACTCCTGCACGGGGGGGCCACAAAAAGCGAGTTCGTCAGCCCAGCGTCTTGGGCTTGAAATCGCAATACGCCGACACCGCGCACCGGTGGCAGAGCGGTTTGCGCGCCATGCACACGTAGCGCCCGAGCAAAATCATCCAGTGGTGCGAATCCACCGCGTAGGCGGGCGGTACGCGCTTGATCAACTGCTGTTCCACCGCCAGGGGCGTCTTGCCCGGTGCCAGGCCGGTGCGGTTGCTGACGCGGAAGATGTGCGTGTCCACGGCAAACGTGGGCTGACCGAAGGCCACGTTGAGCACCACGTTGGCGGTCTTGCGGCCCACGCCCGGCAGGGCTTCGAGCGCCTCGCGCGTGCGCGGCACCTGGCCGCCGTGGCGTTCCACCAGGATCTGGCAGGTCTGCATCAGGTGCCGGGCCTTGCTGCGGTACAG
>DAIOEI010000148.1:4172-6059 GCA_036746335.1 Hydrogenophaga sp.
CGCGCTGCCAGCCTGCGGGCAAACCGGTGGACAATGTCGCCACGCCTTTTCTCAGCTCTTTTTTCGCCGCGAGACCCGTCATGCCTTTTTCCATCCCGTTCGCCGACCGCCTCAACAACGTCGAAACCTCGGCCATCCGCGAGCTGTTCAAGCTGCTGGGCAAGCCCGGCATCATCAGCTTCGCCGGCGGCTTCCCCGACAGTGCGCTGTTCGATGTGGACGGTATCCGCGAAGCGGTGAACGCGGCACTGACCGAAGAGCCCGGCGCCGCCCTGCAATACGGCGCCACCGAGGGCTACCAGCCGTTGCGCGAACAAATCGCTGCCTTCATGGCGAGCAAGGGCAACGCGGGCGTGGCGCCGAACGACCTGATCGTCACCACCGGCAGCCAGCAGGCGCTGGACCTGTTGGGAAAGACCTTGGTCTCGCCCGGCGACAAGGTGATTGTGGAGGGCCCCACCTTCCTGGCCACCATCCAGTGCTTCCGGCTGTACGGCGCCGAGCTGATCACCGCGCCGGTCGATGGCGATGGCGTACAGACCGAGGCGCTGGAGCGTCTGATCGTTGAACACAAGCCCAAGTTCGTCTACCTGATTCCCACCTTCGGCAACCCCAGCGGTGCGATGCTCAGCCTGGAGCGGCGCAAGAAGGTGCTGGAACTGGCGGTGCAGCACCAGGTGCTCATCGTCGAAGACGATCCGTATGGCGACCTGTACTTTGGAGCAGCCCCGCCGCCCAGCTTGCTGGCGCTTTCCAGCCAGGTGCCAGGCAGCCGCGACCACCTGGTGCACTGCGGCAGCCTGAGCAAGGTGCTCTCGCCAGGCCTGCGTGTGGGCTGGATGGTGGCACCCCCCGAGCTGCTGGCCAAGGCCACCATGTGCAAGCAGTTCAGCGATGCCCACACCAGCACCTTTGCCCAGGCCACCGCCGCCCAGTACCTCAAGGCCGGCCGCATGCCCGAGACGCTGGCCAAGGTGCGCGCGGTGTATGCCGAACGCGCTGCGGCCATGGGCAATGCCTTGCGAAGCGGCCTGGGCGATGCCCTGGAGTTTGTTCAACCCCAAGGGGGCCTGTTTGTCTGGGCCCGGCTGACGGGGGCAGGTGGCCGGGTGGCCGACGGCGGAGAACTGGCCCGCCGCGCCATCGACCAGGGTGTGGCCTTCGTGCCCGGTGCGCCGTTTTACGCGAGCCACCCCGACCACGCCACCTTGCGGCTGAGTTTTGCCACAGTGGGGGTGGATCGGATCGAGGAAGGTGTGGGGCGCCTCGTGAAGGCGCTTTGAGGCGGCAGGGGCGCCGGCCTCACTTGCGCTGGTCGCTGATCCAGTCGGCCAGTGCGAACAACAGGCCGGACACCACAAAGGTCAGGTGGATGGCAATTTTCCAGCCGAGCTGCTCGCCGGTGAGCGTGGTGATGACCAGAAAGGCCTTGAGCAACTCGACCGCCGAAATGGCGACGATGGCGCCAATCAGCTTCATCTTCAGGTCGGCAAACCCCACCTTGCCCATCCAGGCGGGACGGTCTTCATGGTCGCCAATGCTCAATTTGGACACGAAGTTCTCGTAGGCGCTGAACACGATGATCAACAGCAGCACCGCGATCAGCGCCGTGTCCACCAGCGTCAGGATAGAAATCACGGTGTCATGTTCGATCACCCCCACCACGCCCTGCAACAGCAGCCACATTTCCTTGAAGAACTTGAGCATCAGCACCCCGATGCCCAGGATGAGTCCCAGGAAAAAAGGCACCAACAGCCAGCGGCTGGAGAAGATGAAGTGCTCTAGCGCCAGTTCGATTTTGTTGGGGGATGAAGACATGAGGCGCAGGCTGCTGGCGGTTGGGAGTCATCCGCCCGCCGAAGCGGGCTTGCTCAAGGCGGCCCTGAT
>DAIOEI010000149.1:0-6047 GCA_036746335.1 Hydrogenophaga sp.
CCTGTGTGGGTGTGCGCGGCTCTCGGGTGAATGGTGTCACCAACGAACTCGCCGGCGAGCGCGTGGACATCGTGCTCTGGAGTGATGATCCGGCCCAGTTTGTGATTGGCGCGCTGGCGCCCGCCAACGTGGCGTCCATCGTGGTGGACGAAGAGCGGCATGCCATGGATGTGGTGGTGGACGAAGAAAACCTCGCCATCGCCATCGGCCGCGGTGGTCAGAACGTGCGCCTGGCTTCCGAGCTGACCGGCTGGCGCATCAACATCATGACGGCTGACGAGTCGGCCCAGAAACAGGCCGAAGAGGCCGATGGCATCCGCAAGCTGTTCATGGACAAGCTCGACGTGGATCAGGAAATCGCCGACATCCTGATCGAAGAAGGCTTCGCCAGTCTGGAAGAAGTGGCCTATGTGCCACTGCAGGAAATGCTGGAGATCGAGTCCTTTGATGAAGACACCGTCAATGAACTGCGCACCCGCGCCAAAGATGCTTTGCTGACGATGGAAATCGCCCGCGAAGAAAGTGTGGAAGAGGTCTCTCAAGACCTGCGCGACCTGCAGGGCATGTCGCCAGAGCTGGTTGCCAAGCTGGCCGATGGCGGCATCCACACCCGCGACGAACTGGCCGACCTGGCCACCGACGAGTTGACCGACCTGACCGGCCAGACGCCTGAAGACGCCACGGCTCTGATCATGTTGGCCCGCGCCCACTGGTTCGCCAGTGACGAAACGCCTGCAAACCACTGAAACGAGCGGGCCCCAGCGGAGAAACACCACCCATGACCAGTACCACCGTAGCCGAATTCGCCGCCGAACTGCACAAACCCACCTCTGCGCTGCTGGAGCAGCTGAGCGCAGCGGGTGTGCCCAAATCTGCCGGTACCGACCCGATCACCGAGTCGGACAAGCAAAAACTCCTCAGCCACCTCAAAGCCAGTCATGGCACTGCGGGGGGTGAGCGCAAGAAAATCACGCTGGTCAAGAAATCCACCACCGAGATCAAGCAGGCGGATGCCAGTGGGCGTGCCCGCATCATCCCGGTGGAAGTGCGCAAAAAGCGCACCTTCATTCAGCGAGACGAAGAGACGTTTGCGCCAGCCGAAGCGCCCACGGCAGAGCCCGTGGCAGCAGAGCCGGTGATTGATCAGGCTGAACTCAGCCGCCGCGAGGAAGATGCCCGCCGCCAGGCCGAGCTGTTGCGCCGCCAGGAAGAAGAGCTGGTGCTCAAGCGCCAGCAGCGCGAAGCCGAAGAGGCGCGCGCTGCCCAGCTGGAGCAGGAGCGTGCAGCCGCCGAGGCCGCCAAAGCCGAGGCAGCCGCTGCCGCCAAGGCCTCAACAGCCAAGGTAAAGCCCAGCGCAGAGCCGACCCCTGAGCCACCGCCCGTGGCCGATCCGGCGATTGCTGCCAAAGCCCATGCCGAGACACAGGCGCGCGAAGCAGCGGCTCGCCAGGCCGCCGACAAGAAGAAAGAGGCCCAAAAAGCCGACGAGGCCCGTGCGCTGGACCTGCTGGACCGTCGCCGCAAAGCCGAGGCCGAGGCTGCCAATATCCGCGCCATGATGGCCGCGCCGGCCAAGACCATGGTGGCCAAGAAGCCGGAGCCGACACCCGACCCCAAGGCCATCAAAGGCACGCTGCACAAACCCGCTGGCACACCTGGAGCCAAGCCCGCAGCTGCTGCTGTCGCAGGTGCTGCTGGCGCTGGCAAGAAAGAAGTCAAGTCGGAAAACCTGTCTTCCACCTGGAAAGACGACGCAGCCAAGAAGAAGGAAATCAAAACCCGGGGAGACACTTCTGCCGGTCGTTCCAATTGGCGCGGTGGTCCCAAAGGCGGCGGTCGCCGCAATGATCGCGACGCCCGCGACAGCGGTCCAAGCAGCTTTGTGGCGCCGACCGAAGTCAAAGTGATCGAGGTTCATGTGCCTGAGACCATCACGGTGGCTGAGCTGGCCCACAAGATGAGCCTGAAGTCGTCCGAGGTCATCAAACAGTTGATGAAGCTCGGTCAGATGGTCACCATCAACCAGCCCCTGGACCAGGATACCGCCATGATCGTGGTGGAAGAGCTCGGTCACAAGGCCGTGGTGGCGGCACTGGACGACCCCGAGGCGTTCGCCGAAGACGAGACCGGTCAGCAGAATGCCGAATTGCTGCCCCGGGCACCCGTGGTCACCGTCATGGGCCACGTCGACCACGGTAAAACATCGCTGCTGGATTACATCCGCCGCGCCAAGGTGGCCGCGGGTGAAGCCGGCGGCATCACGCAGCACATTGGCGCCTACCACGTGGAAACCCCGCGTGGCATGGTGTCGTTCCTGGATACCCCGGGTCACGAGGCGTTCACCGCCATGCGTGCCCGTGGTGCGCAGGCCACCGACATCGTCATTCTGGTCTGTGCGGCCGACGACGGCGTCATGCCGCAAACCAAGGAAGCCATCAAACACGCCAAGGCCGCCGGTGTACCCTTGGTGGTCGCCTTGACCAAGATCGACAAGCCCGGGATCAACCTGGAGCGAGTGCGCTCGGAGCTGGTGGCCGAAGAAGTGGTCCCCGAAGAGTTTGGAGGGGATGTGCCTTTTGTGGGCGTTTCGGCCAAAACCGGCGAGGGTGTGGACGCGCTGTTGGAGCAGGTGCTGTTGCAGGCCGAAGTGCTGGAACTCAAGGCGCCAGTGGAAGCCATGGCCAAGGGCCTGGTGATCGAAGCACGCCTGGACAAAGGGCGTGGCTCGGTGGCCACCGTGCTGGTGCAAAGCGGCACGCTCAAGACCGGCGACGTGGTGCTGGTGGGTCAGACCTCAGGCCGTGTGCGCGCCATGCTGGACGAGAACGGCAAACCGATCAAGTCGGCCGGCCCATCGATTCCGGTAGAAATCCAGGGCCTGGCCGAAGTGCCTCAGGCGGGCGACGACTTCATGGTGATGGTGGACGAGCGCCGTGCGCGCGAGATCGCCACCTACCGCGCCGGCAAGTTCCGCAACACCAAGTTGGCCAAGCAACAAGCGGCCAAGCTGGAGAACATGTTCACCGACATCTCGGCGGGCGAGGTCAAGGTGTTGCCCATCATCGTCAAGGCAGACGTGCAAGGCTCGCAGGAAGCTTTGGCTGCCTCTTTGCTCAAACTCTCGACCGACGAGGTCAAGGTGCAACTGGTCTTTGCCGGAGTGGGCGGCATCAGCGAGAGCGACGTCAACCTGGCCATTGCCTCCAAGGCCCTGGTGATCGGTTTCAACGTGCGCGCCGATGTGGGCGCACGCAAGCTCGCCGAAGGCAACGACGTTCAACTGCATTACTACAACATCATTTACGACGCGGTGGACGAGCTCAAGGCTGCCATGTCTGGCATGTTGGCGCCCGAAAAGCGCGAGGAGATCATCGGCTCGGCCGAGATCCGCACCGTGTTTGTCGCCTCCAAGATTGGTACCGTGGCCGGTTGTATGGTCACCTCCGGTCAGGTCACCCGCAGCGCACACTTCCGCCTGCTGCGCGAGAACGTGGTGGTCTACACCGGCGAGATCGATTCGCTCAAGCGCCTGAAAGATGACGTGCGCGAAGTGCGTGAAGGCTTCGAGTGCGGCATCAAGCTCAAGAACTACAACGACATCAAAGAAGGTGACCAGCTGGAGTTCTTCGAGGTCAAGGAAGTGGCGCGTACGCTTTAATGTCAGAAAATCAAGTCACCATGCACCCAGGCAAAGGTTTCTGGCGAGAGTACAGGGGGCTGATGATGTTCATCGGCTGCATGCTCGTGTTCCGGTCGGCGGTGGCCGATTGGAACTACGTGCCCTCATCTTCCATGAACCCTACCCTGGTAGCTGGTGATCGGGTGGTGGTTAACAAGCTTGCATACAGCCTGCGCGTGCCCTTCACACTGAATCACATCAGCCGCTGGGCCGAACCCGAAGCGGGTGATGTGATCACGTTTGACTCGCCCGCCGATGGTGTGAACCTGATCAAACGCGTGGTGGCTGTCGGCGGCGACACGGTCGAGATGTTCGGCAACACCTTGATCGTCAATGGTCAAGCACAGGACCGGGTCATGCTGGACGAAGCCCGCACCGTGCCCACCGAGCAAGGGCCCTTGTCAGTTGAGGTGTGGCTTGAGAGCTTGGGTCAACGCCGATACGAAACCGCGCGGATTCCGACTTTCAACCATCTCACATCGTTCGACGCTGTCCAGGTACCCAGCGGTCATGTACTGGTACTCGGTGACAGTCGCGACAACAGCCGGGATTCTCGCTTCCTTGGATTCATCGATGTTCAGCGCATCACCGGACGTGCCCTACGAGTGGCCATTTCGCACAACCCACAGCGTTTTTACATGCCGCGCGCTCATCGCTGGTGGTTGCCGCTAGAGAGCGGAGCCTGAACGTCATGGCAGTCAAAAAGTCATCCACCCCCAACCGCAGTTTTCGCGTGGCTGATCAGATCCAGCGCGATCTGACTGAGCTGATCGCCCGCGAGCTCAAGGATCCGCGGGTCGGTATGGTCACGATCAACGCGGTCGAGGTGACGCCCGACTACGCCCACGCCAAGGTGTTTTTCAGCCTGCTCACCGGTGACCCTGCAGAGACGCTGCAGGGGCTGAACACAGCCGCCGGTTTCCTGCGCAGCGGCCTGTTCAAGCGCCTGCACATCCACACGGTGCCGACGCTGCACTTTGTGTTTGACCGAACCACCGAACGCGCCGCCGACATGAACGCCCTGATCTCCAAGGCTGTGGCTTCCCGTTCAAAAGACGAGGAATGACCATGCAGCGCCACAGCACAAGGGTGCAGCGGCGCCCTGTGCATGGGGTGCTGCTGCTCGACAAACCGCTGGGCCTCTCCAGCAACCAGGCCCTGCAAAAGGCCAAGTGGCTGCTGCGGGCAGAAAAGGCGGGCCATACCGGCACGCTGGACCCGCTGGCCACCGGCGTGCTGCCCTTGTGTTTCGGCGCCGCCACCAAATTCAGCCAGCTGCACCTGGATGCCGACAAAACCTACGAAACCGTGGTGCGTCTGGGCGTGAAAACATCCACCGCCGACGCCGAAGGCGACGTGATGGAAACCCGCCCGGTGACCTGCACCCCGGGCCAGGTGGTCGAGGTGCTGGACCGTTTCATGGGTGCCATCACCCAGATCCCGCCCATGCACAGCGCCTTGAAGAAGGACGGCAAGGCGCTCTACGAATACGCACGCGAGGGTGAAACCGTGGAGCGCGAGCCGCGTCACGTGATGATCCACGAACTGGAGCTGCTGGACATGCAGTTGCAGGGTGATGCTCCTCGGCTGCAGTTGCGCGTGACCTGCAGCAAGGGCACCTACATCCGCACCCTGGGCGAAGACATCGCGCAAGCATTGGGCTGCGGGGGGCACCTGTCCATGTTGCGCCGGATGGCCACCGGCCCGTTCGACACCAGCCATTGCATCACCGTTGATGCGCTGGAGGCGCTGGACGAGGCTGGGCGGCTGGATTGCCTGCTGCCGATTCATGCGCTGTTGCCCCATCACACGCCCGTCACGCTGGGCAGCGATGATGCTGGGCGCTTCCTCAGCGGCGTGCGCCGCCGGGGCGACTGGCCAGACCAGGAACAAGTCGTCGTGTACGGCCCTTCGTTCGATGGGTCTGAACCGGTGCTGCTGGGCAGCGGTCACACCCGCGGCGGCGAACTCATACCGGGGCGGCTGCTGAGCCCCATCGAAATACAGCAACTCCTGGAAACCTCACCGGAACTCACCTCATGAGCAAACAAATCCGCAACATCGCCATCATCGCCCACGTCGACCATGGCAAGACCACCATGGTGGACCAGCTTCTGCGCCAGTCGGGCACCTTCGCCGAGCACGAAAAAGTCGTGGACACGGTGATGGACAACAACGCCATCGAACGCGAGCGCGGCATCACCATCCTGGCCAAGAACTGCGCCGTGAGCTGGGAAGGCACCCACATCAACATCGTCGACACCCCCGGCCACGCGGACTTTGGCGGTGAAGTCGAACGTGCGCTGTCCATGGTGGACGGCGTGGTGCTGCTGATCGATGCGCAAGAAGGCCCGATGCCTCAGACCCG
>DAIOEI010000150.1:0-6033 GCA_036746335.1 Hydrogenophaga sp.
TCTGCACCGAGAAGAACTGCACCTTTTTGCCGGTCGTCTTGGCCAGGTGATCGATGAAGCCCTCCCAGACCTTCGCGTAGACCGCAGGGTCCTCAACGGGCGTGTAGGCAAAAACGAGGGTGGCGGGGTCGATCCACTGTTTGGGATCGGTGGGTGCATCGGCCACGAGGTCGCCATTGGCGTCCTTGAAGCGGGGATCCATGGCGTGCACGCTCAGGGAAGACACCAGCGCACAGGCTGCGACAAGACCAAGACGAAAGGGACTCATGAAGAACTCCGGGCAAGGATGGAAGGAAGCTCCGGAGTATTGGCAGTCTGTGTGTCAGTTCCATGACAAAAGCCCGCATGCAGGACTGCTAAGACGCCTTGCTTCGAACGGCATATCCAAATAGACCATTCTGCGAAGCCCTCTCACCCCACTGGCAAGGCTGCTTGGAGTTTCATGAAGACGTCACGCCTTTGACACGACCGCTCGGGAAACTGAACGGCTCGCAACGCCAGTCACTTGGGGGCGACGCAATCCAGAATGAAGGTTCACCATATGGACGAAATACAGTGGCTACAGCGCGTGGTGCGGCAAGCCGGGGCACACATGCGCGAAGCGTTTGCCCACGCGCAAGAGCGCGGATATACCCTCAAGGGCCAGCAAGACTACCTCACACAAACCGATGGTGAAATAGAACAACTGGTGCGCGAGGCCGTACAAGCGTCTTTCCCGGACGATGCCTTCCTGGGTGAAGAAACCGGCGGTGAGGTACAGGCTGTCCCCCGGCTCTGGGTGGTGGATCCGATCGACGGTACCGCGAACTTCGCTCGGGGCATCGGGCACTTCTGCATTTCGCTGGGTTTGCTGACCGATGGCAAGCCCTCGCTGGGGGCTATCTACGACCCCTTGCATGACGAGCTGTTCTGGGCGGCCAAAGGACAAGGCGCTTACCTCAACGGTGAACGCATCCAGGTCAGCACCGTGGAGCAGTTGCCGCAGGCAGCACTGGAAGTGGGCTGGAACAACCGCAGTGCACCGCTTGAATACATCCAACTGGTCAGTCGCGTGATCCATTCAGGGGCGGCCTTTCGCCGCGCGGGTTCCGGAGCACTCGGCCTGGCCTATGTGGCCGCCGGGCGCAGCGATGGCTATCTGGAGCTGCACATCAACGCATGGGACGTAGCGGCCGGCTTGCTGCTGGTGACCGAGGCCGGAGGCGTGGTCAACGATTTCTGGACTCCGGGCGCCCTGCAGTCTGGTAATCCCGTGCTGGCCTGCAATGCTGCCTTGGCTGCGGCCACCAGCGCCGTGGCAGGAATACCGGTCTGCTTGGTTTGAGTTTCGAGTTTTGGCGTGGGCATGTGCCCCATTTTTAAAGGAGCTTTCTTAATGATCCAACGACTGTCCCCCCTGATGCTGGCTGCGGCCGCACTTTTCCCTGTAGCGGCCTCGGCCCAGGGTTCCCCAGGCGAACTGGTGGTGTATTGCAGTGTGCAAGAAGAGTGGTGCCGCGACATGGCCACGGTGTTTCAGCGCACCACCGGCATCAAGGTGTCGATGACGCGCAAGAGCTCGGGCGAGACGCTCGCTCAAATCAAGGCCGAAGCCGCCAACCCCAGAGGCGATATCTGGTGGGGCGGCACCGGTGATCCGCACCTGCAGGCGGCCGAAGAAGGCCTGACCGAAACCTACAAGTCGCCCCGTTTGAGCGAACTCAACGATTGGGCGGTGCGCCAGGCGGAACAGTCGAATTTCCGCACCGTGGGCGTTTACGCCGGTGCGCTGGGCTACAGCTACAACGAACCCATGCTCAAGCGCAAGGGCCTGGCCGCACCCAAGTGCTGGGCCGACCTGATCAAGCCCGAATACAAGGGCGAGGTACAGGTGGCCGACCCGAACTCTTCGGGCACGTCGTACACCATGCTGGCGTCCATCGTGCAGATCATGGGCGAAGACAAAGGCTTTGCCTACATGAAGGCCCTGCACCGCAACATCAACCAGTACACCAAGTCGGGTGGCGCACCGGCCCGCGCGGCGGCTACAGGCGAGTCGATGGTGGGGATCACCTTCATTCACGACGCAGTGGCCCAAGCGGTGACCGGCGCGCCTGTCAAGACCGTGGCGCCTTGCGAAGGCACTGGCTATGAAATCGGCTCGATGAGCATCATCAAAGGCGCCAAGAACCTGGCCAACGCCAAGAAGTGGTACGACTTTGCCCTGTCGGCCAACACCCAGGCGCTGGCGGTGAACGCCAAGTCGTACCAGGTGCCGTCGAACAAGCTGGCGCCCGTGCCCAAAGAAGCGCCCAAGCTCAGCGATGTGAAACTGATTAACTACGACTTTGCCAAATACGGCTCCAAGGCCGAGCGCACCCGCTTGTTGGCCAAGTGGGATGCTGAAGTCAAGGTGCTGCCCAAGTAATCCCACACGCCGCTTCGCTGCATGACCACGCAGGCCATTCGTTCGGCCCGATGGCCTGTGAGTTTGCTCTTGCTGTTGGCCGCCGTGGCCTGGACGGTGCTGCCCTGGTATTGGCAAGGCTCGCGCTCGGCCGCCGCCTTGGTGCTGGGCGGCCAAGCGCTGTGGCTGCTTCCGCCCGCGCTGTGCGGCCTGGCGGTGGCGGTCGGCGCCTGTCAGGCCGTGGGCAGCCGCGCGCGGGGCTGGTGGCTGTGTGCAGGCGCCGGACTGGGCTTGCTCTGGGTGCTGATGCAAGGCTTTGCCATTGGGTTGGGCGGCGTGCACTGGCCGTGGTTCGCCAGCGCGGCGGGCCTGGGATTGCCTGCCGTGCAAGAACAGATGCAGGCCGGACAAGCGGGCCTGGGCTGGGGCGGCCTGCTGCTCATGCTGTCCCTGCTGTTGCTGCTGTCACAAGGGGTGGCGGCGCTGGGCAAGTTCAAGGGCGATGGTTTTCTGGCCGGCAGCGTCTGGGGCGTGGGCGGGCTGGTGTTGCTGTTTGTGTTTTTCCCGGTGGTGCGTTCGCTGCTGCGCGCCTTTACCGACGAGGCCGGGCAGTGGGACTGGGCCCTGGCCGCCACCCGCCTGGGGGCGCCCGACATCTGGGGCCTGGGGTGCCTGGGTCAGGGCACTTCGTGTGGCGTGGCCTGGAATTCGCTCTTTCTGGCGGCCAGCACCGGCGTGCTGAGCACCTTGTTGGGCCTGGCGTTTGCCCTGATGGCCTTGCGCACCGGTTTTCGGTTCCAGAAAAGCCTGCAGGTGCTGTCCATCTTGCCCATCATCACGCCACCCTTTGTGATTGCGCTGGTGCTGGTGGTCTTGTTTGGCCGCTCCGGCATGGTCACCGGATGGCTGGATGTGTGGTTTGGCATCGAGCCCAGCCGCTGGATTTACGGTTACTGGGGGGTGCTGATGGCCCAGGTGCTGTCGCAAACCCCTCTGTCGTTTCTGATCCTGCTGGGTGTGATCCAGGGCATCAGCCCCACCCTGGAAGAAGCCTCCCAGACCCTGCGGGCCACGCACTGGTATGGCTTCAAGACCGTCACCTGGCCACTGATGCGCCCCGGCATCACCAACACCTTCTTGCTGGGTTTTGTGGAAAGCCTGGCCGATTTCGGCAACCCCCTGGTGCTGGGAGGCAATTTCGAGGTCTTGTCCACCAAGATCTTTTTTGCGGTGGCTGGCGCACAAAACGACCCTGGCCGCGCGTCGGTGCTGGCGCTGATTCTGCTGGCCATGACGCTGGTTGCTTTCTGGCTGCAGTACCGCTGGATGGGCAAGGCCTCCTTTGTCACGGTCACAGGCAAAGGCGACGCCGGTTTGCCCACGCCCCTGCCCCGGCGCGTGAGCGCCCTGTGTTACGCCACCGCCCTGCCCTGGGCCCTGTTCACCTTCGTGCTGTACGGGCTGATTCTGGTGGGCGGCTTTGTGGTTGACATCGGTCGGGCCGACTTCACACCCACTCTGGCGCACTTTCAAACCGGTTTCGGCGTGGAATGGGGTGAATTTGGCGTGCAGTGGACGGGTTCGGCCTGGAACAGCTTTTTCACCACGGTGATGGTGGCCGCCATTGCAGCGCCGCTGACCACCGTGATTGGCCTGCTGACCGCTTACGTGCTGGCCCGGCACGCCTTCTGGGGCCGACGCAGCTTCGAGTTCATGACGATGCTGAGTTTTGCCATTCCGGGCACGGTCATCGGCATCGCTTACATCGTGGCCTTCAACGTGCCGCCGTTCGAGTTGACGGGCACCGGCCTGATCCTGGTGATCTGCTTTGTGTTTCGCAACATGCCAGTGGGCGTGCGCGCCGGGCTGGCAGCGCTGAGCCAGATCGACAAGAGCCTGGACGAGGCCTCGGTGACGCTGCGGGCCAGCACGGCGCACACCTTGCAACACGTCATCCTGCCGCTGATCCGCCCGGCCATCACGGCCACGCTGGTGTTCAGCTTTGTGCAGGCGATGACAGCAGTCAGCGCGGTGATCTTTCTGGTGACCGCGAAATACAACATGGCCACCGCCTACATTGTGGGACGGGTCGAGGCGGGCGAATACGCCCTGGCCATTGCCTACTGCACCTTCCTCATCGGGTTCATGCTGCTGGTGATCGTGGTCATTCAACGCGGCGTGGGTGAGCGGCGCTTGGGTCGGCGCAGCGAAGCGGCGAACACCCCCAACTGGTTGCAAGGAGCGCATTGATGTCGACAGCGGAGCGGGTGGTTTTTGAGCATGTCAGCAAGCGCTTTGGTGCAGTCACCGCCGTGGATGACATCAGCTTTACAGTGGAAAAAGGCAGCCTGGTCACCTTGCTCGGGCCTTCAGGCTGCGGCAAAACCACCACGCTGCGGATGATCGCCGGCCTCGACGCGGTCAGCGAGGGCCGTATCCTGATCGGCGACAAGGATGTGACCCGCCTCTCGGCCTCGCAGCGCGACGTCAGCATGGTGTTCCAGTCGTATGCATTGTTCCCGCACCTGACCGTTCTGGAGAACGTCGCCTATGGCCTGCTGGCCAGCAAGGTACCCAAGGCCTTGGCATATGAGCAGGCGCGCAAAAAAATGGCCCTGCTGGGTTTGCACCAGATGGAACGGCGTATGCCGTCAGAGCTGTCTGGCGGGCAGCAGCAACGGGCAGCAGTAGCGCGCGCCCTGGTGCTGGAGCCGCAGGTACTGCTGTTTGATGAACCACTGTCCAACCTGGATGCCAAGTTGCGCCGCCAGGTGCGCGCCGACATCCGTGCGCTGCAGCAATCGCTTGGTCTGACTGTGGTGTACGTCACCCACGATCAATCGGAAGCGCTGGCTGTATCGGACCAAGTGATCGTCATGTCCAGAGCGCGCATTTCGCAAATCGGCACCCCGCGCGAGCTCTACGACGCTCCGGGCAATGGTTTCATTGCCGACTTCATCGGCGACTCCAATCTCATCGCGGGGCATTTGAAGACCCACACAGAAGGACGGCTGTTCACCGCGAAGGCGCTGCGCCTGCCCGTGCTGGAGTCCGTCACGCTACCCGACGGCCCGACCAGCCTGTCGGTGCGGCCCAACAAATGGCAACTGCATCTGGCAAAGACCCAGGCAATGGGTGATTTGTTCACCCTGCAAGGCGAGCTGAGCAAGGTGGCCTATCTGGGCAGCCATATGGAATACCTGGTGCAAACCGCCGAGGGTGAAATGCTGGTGTTTGATCACAACACCACTGCAGAGCACCGCCCGGGGACTGCCGTTCTGTTGGCGGTGAGCCCACAGGATGTGCGCTGGGTGGCAGAAGAAACAGCCGGGCTGCCGTAGGGACGCGGCAACGCATTTCCACAATCCCGGCGGCTTCCCGATGCACCGAACGCGTTGGTGCCACCGATTTATTCCTGCTCCATCTCCAGATACGTGCGGTTGGCCAGCTGGGGCAGCCAGACGTCCACGTGTTTGAGGTGCTGGTACGGCTCCGCGTCAAAACTCTTGACGGCCGCGCCGATGTCGGTGCCCACTTCCACCGCCTGGCCCATGTGGGTACGCAGGGCCTTGATCAGCGCACCGGTGTCTTTTTGCGCCTGGGCCAGCGTGGTTACGCTGCCGTGGCCGGGCACCACCACTTTCGGT
>DAIOEI010000151.1:0-5999 GCA_036746335.1 Hydrogenophaga sp.
AGGGCCTGGCCCTGGGCGCCAACGCCTACATGACCAAACCCTTTTCCACCAAGGAGCTGGTGCAAAAAGTGCGGGAGTTGCTGGAAGGTTCCGGTGGGAGTGCGCCATGAGCCGCCAGAAAAAAACCGACCGCCGCCTGTGGTGGCTGCTCGGCGCGGCCGCTGTGGTGTCGATGGCCTGGCTGCTGGCCACCTTCGGCCTGATCGCGTCCACCTTCACACCCGAGCAGCGCAGTGAGGTGCTGGGCTTGCTGGGCGACCGGCTGGTGCTCATCAGCCTGACCTGGGGGGTGGGCATGGCGGCCATTGCCTGGGCGCTCAAACGCTGGTTCGACCTCTGGGTCACGCCCTCGGTGCAACTGGCTGAAGAGGCACAGGTCCTGCTGCGCACCGACGTGGTCAAACCCTTGCAGCCCAAGGGCAACGATGAAACCAAGGTGCTGGTCGGGCTGTTCAACCAGCTGGTGGACCAACGCGAGGGCCTGCGGCACGAAATGGATGCCAAGGTGCGCGAGGCAGCGCAAGGCATCGAGCAGGAGAAGTCGCGGCTGGCGGCGCTCATGTCGGAGCTGACCCAGAGTGTGGTGGTTTGCAACCTTGATGGCCGCATCATTCTCTACAACAACCGCGCGCGCATGCAGTTCCGCGCGTTGTCGCAGGCGCCGGGCGTGGCTGGTGGCGTGGAGCTGATGGGCCTGGGCCGTTCAATCTACAGCGTGTTCGACCGCAAGCTGGTGGCGCATGCACTGGAGAACATCCAGCAGCGCATGTTGCGCGGGGCAGCGCAACCAGCGGCCCAGTTCGTCACCACCACGGCGGCTGGCCAGCTGCTGCGGGTGCAGATGGCACCTGTGCGCTCATCGGGTGAAACCGACGAACCAGCCCTGACGGGTTTTGTGCTCATGCTCGACAACATCACCCGCGAGTTTGAAGCCGAATCGGCCAAAGACCAGGTGCTGCACACACTCACGGAGCGCAGCCGCGCGGCCTTGGCCAACATGCAGGCGGCCATCGACATGCTGGACTACCCCGACTTGGAGCCAGCGATGCGCGAACGCTTTCTCGGTGTGGTGCGCGACGAAACCCGCGCGCTCAGCCAGCGCATTGCCGACCTGGAAGCCGGTTCGGCCGACGATCTGAAAACGCGCTGGCCACTGGAAGACATGCTGGGTGCCGATCTGGTCAACGCGGCGCAGCGGCGCATCGAGGTCGTCACCGGCTTGCAGGCCTCCAGCCAGGATGTGGACGGCAGCGTCTGGCTCAAGGTCGAGAGCTTTTCGCTGCTGCAGGCGCTGGTGTATCTGTCCGGCCGACTGGCCGATGAGTTCGAGGTGCGTTTTGTGCAACTGCGTGTGGGCCCGGCGCCCAGCAGTCCGGGCAAGGCCCAGCTGGACCTGATCTGGTCCGGGCAGGCCATGAGCACCGAGACGGTGATGAGCTGGGAAATGGACCCGATGAAAGTCGGCACGGAGACCATGCGCCTGACGGTGCGCGATGTGGTCGAGCGCCACGGCGGCGCCTTCTGGTTTGAGCGCGAGCGCGTGCGCCACCAGGCCTTTTTCCGCTTCCTGCTGCCCTTGGCCAACCCGCAGGAGCAGCTGGATGCGGCGGCTTTTGTCAAAAGCGAAAGCCGCCCGGAGTACTACGATTTCGATCTGTTCAAAACCACGGAACAAACGCGGACCCTGGACGACCGCCGCCTGACGGACTTGGTCTACACCGTTTTCGACACCGAAACCACCGGCCTGAACCCGGCGCAGGGCGACGAAATCATCCAGATCGGAGCCGCCCGCATCGTCAACAACAAGCTGTTGCGTCAGGAGTGTTTCGAGCAGCTGGTGGACCCGCAGCGGCCCATTCCGGCGGCGTCCATTCCCATCCACGGCATCCAGCCCGAGATGGTGCAGGGGCAGCCCACCATTGACCAGGTCCTGCCCGCTTTCCATGCGTTTGCGCAAGACACGGTGCTAGTGGCGCACAACGCGGCATTCGACATGCGCTTTCTGCAGCTCAAGGAGCAACGAACCGGCGTGGTGTTTGACCAGCCGGTGCTCGACACCTTGCTGCTCTCGGCGTTGGTGCATCCCAACCAGGATTCACACCGGCTCGAAGCCCTGGCCGAGCGTTTCAACGTCACCATCATCGGGCGCCACACCGCCATGGGTGACGCCATGGTCACCGCCGAGGTCTTCGTCAAGCTCATTCCGCTGCTGGCTGAAAAGGGCATACACACGCTGGGCCAGGCGCGCGAAGCAGCCCAGAAAACCTACTATGCGCGCCTGAAGTATTGAGCTGCAACGCGCACGCAGGGCATCCACCCGGCTGCCCTATGATGGGCGCCCGCGTTCCCTGCACCACGATCCAACCCATGCCACACGCCGAAGAAGCCACCATTCTGGAAGACACCCGCCGCTGGATTGAAAAGGCGGTGATTGGCTTGAACCTGTGTCCGTTTGCGCGCTCGGTCTATGTGAAGAACCAGGTGCGCATCGTGATCAGCCAGGCGCGGCACCTCGATGCCTTTCTGGAAGATCTCGACCGCGAACTCCAGTTGCTGGTGGACACACCTGCCGAGGAAATTGACACCACTTTGCTGGTGCATCCCACGCTGTTCCCCGACTTCTTTGTCTTCAACGACTTCCTGAACGTGGTGGACGATGTGGTGAACGAGCACGAGCTGGACGGCGTGATCCAGGTCGCCAGCTTTCACCCGCAGTTTCAGTTTGACGGTGTGGACGCCGACGACATCAGCAACGCCACCAACCGCGCGCCTTACCCCATGCTGCACCTGTTGCGCGAAGACAGCGTGGAGCGGGCGGCGGCCAGTGAAGGGGGCGACGCCGAGGCCATCGTGGCGCGCAACATCGAAACCTTGCAAAAGCTCGGCCCCGATGGCTGGTCGGCCTTGCTGTCGCGTCCCTGAGACGGCTGATCGGCTGGTCGTTGGGCTGCCGGTGGAGGGCACTGCGATCCCGTCAGCCTCTCAGGACTTTGCCCTCTGGAGTTTCTGGCGCACCAGCGTGATGTTGTTGCGCAGCGCATACAGCTCATCGGTGTACGACAGGGGCACCACGATCTGATCGGCCTTGTTTTCCAACTCCTCCAGCTCGACCACCAGTTCGTCCACCGGCGTGGTGTCTTGCGGGTCCGAATGGCGCTGTTCGATCTGGCGCAGTTGACCGTACCAGCGGAACACCCGCGAGCGGATGCGAAACGCATACAGTGGCGGTACCACCCGAGACAGTGGCAGCGCCAAAGCCAGAATCAGGCCCATGGCCAGCCACATGCGCTCGATCAGGTTGGCCAGCCAGAATGGCAGGTAGCGCTGCAAAAAAGGCGGACCACTGCGGATGGCACGGACCGCTTCCGCAGAAATCGGAACCTCGCTGTGGGCCAGGCTGGGGTATTCGCGGGCGCGGTTGAACCAACTGCCCGAGCCGTGCAGCTCCACCGCCGTCTGTGCGAACAGCTGCAGTATGGCCGGGTGTGTGTTGGCGCTGGAGAGCAGGCTGGTGGTGGAGGCAACCAGGCGCACATCCGCGTCGGGCAGGTTCCTGGACAGATCCACCACGCCCTGCGGCATGACCACCGGCGTCAGGTAGGCAAAGCGGCGGGCGTAGGCTTCACTCTGGGAAAAATTGAGCAGCTTGATACCCGGCGACTGCAACAGCATTTGCACGATCAGCGACTCGGGTGCCGAGGCAAACACCACGGCATCGACTTGTCCTTCCAGAAAAGCCACCGTGGCGGGCGTTTCGGCCAGTTCGCTGAGGGTCAGCGATTGGCGGTCGATCCGGTTGGCGTCCAGCAGCGTGGAGAACAGCCGTGGAACGCCGCTGCCCGCAGTACCGATGTTCACCCGGGCGCCCTGCAGCTCGCTCAGGTTTGACAGCGTGGGCGACTGCCGAAGGCGCTGAGCGGCATCTTCGCGGTAAAACAGCCACAGCGGCTCTACAAACAGGCTGCCCAGCGAGACGATGGCGTCTTCGTCGTCGTAGCCCAGGTCGGCGCTGCCACCCTGCACAAAACCGATGTCTGCCTGGCCCGAGCGCAGCAACTCCAGATTGGCCGAAGACCCTTCGGAAGGCAGCAGTTCAACCGTGATGCCGTAGCGTTGCAGCGCCTGCGCATACCGCTGGCCAAAGTTGTCGTAGGCGCTTTGTGCCGGCCCCGTGGCCAGCACCACCTTCTTGGGTGGGTTGGGGTCAAGCCACCAGTAGGTCAGCGCCAGCAAGGCCAGCGTGAGCAGCACAAATGGCCCCACGGAGAGCACCATGTCGCGCAGGGAAAGCAGGGTGTAACGGATGTTCTGCGGCATCCCGCAACCTTAGCATGCGCTGCCGGCCTGTTGGCACACGGTTCCCGCGCCCGGCCTCGCCGCTTTCGGCGGCGGGCTGGTCTCAGGGCAGGGGCTCCAGTGCCGTGATGGTGTAGGCGCCCTGAATCTGCTGCACCTGGATGCGCAATTTGGCCCCAGGCTCCAGGCCTTGCAGCATGGCTGGATCACTCACCTGGAACACCATGGTCATGGGAGGCATTTCCAGGTTGGGAATCTCGCCGTGGCGCACGCTGAGCTTGCTGGCGGCGTTATCCACGCGGCGCACCTGTGCCTCCACCCAGGGCAGGGCGCTCGGGGGTGTTGCGCTTGCAGGGCTTGCTGCCGGGTCTGCAGCATTGGCCGACACCGCCGGGGGGGCCTCTGAAGGGCTGGCGCCTTGGTGGTTGTGCTGGGCCAGGGCGGCGCCAGACAGGGCGATCAATGCTGCGGCAAGGGCGCCTGCGCGCAGGGAAAACGGGAGCGAAACGGATGTCATGGTGTGGTCCTTGTGGGTTCAGGTTCTGAAGTACGACTGGTAAACGCGGGCACTGCCGTCGCGCAAGACCAGCATCACGTCGTAAGGGTCGCGGCGCTCGCCGTATTCGGGGCCGTCCATGCCGGGGCTGCCCACCGGCATGCCCGGCACCGCCAGGCCGAGGGCGTCGGGTTTTTCAGCCAACAGGCGCCGGATTTCGGGCGCATTGACATGGCCTTCGACCACGTAGCCCCCGATCAACGCGGTGTGGCAGGAGGCGTAGGACATGGGCAGCCCCAGGCGGCGGCGCACCGCGGTGTTACCGGTGTCGAAGGTCTGGATGCGAAAGCCGTCGCGCCGCAGGTACTCGATCCAGTCGTTGCAGCAACCACAATTGGGGTCTTTCCAGACTTGCATGACCGGCAGCACGGACTGGGAAGGGGCCTGGCCGAGGGCGGGCCAGGCGGCAGCACCGGCAGCCAGGGCGGCGGCGGAGGTGAGCAGGGTGCGTCTTTGCATGTTGTGCTCCACAGGTCTCAGGTATTGCGCGGCGTCACACGCACGGTGCCGCGCATACCGGCCTCAAAGTGGCCAGGAATCAGGCAGGCAAATTCGAAATCGCCCGGGCGGTTGAAGGTCCAGACAATGTCGCCGCGCTGACCCGGAGAGACGTGCGCCATATAGGGTTCGTCGTGTTCCATGTTGGGGTGTTTTTTCATCATCTCGGCGTGGTCTTGCAGTTCTTCGCGGGTGCCGATCACGATCTCGTGCATCACTTTGCCTTGGTTGACCGCCCGCAGGCGCAGTGTCTCGCCTTCGCGCACGTCGATGTTCGAGGGAGAAAATCGCATGTCGTCGGTCATGCGGATCTCGATGGTCCGGCTCGCTTCTCGCGCCTCGGCGGCGATGCCCCAGGGTTTCTGTTCTTTCACGAGGGGCCCCGCCTGGCCATGGGGTTTTGCGCCGTGGGCGAACACAGGCTGGGTGAACGGGGCCAGCAGGCCCAGGGCGAGCAGGGTGCGGCGCTTGGTGTTGGTATTCATATCGGTTTGATCTACGGTAAGGGTGGTTCAGTGTTTGTGGTCTAGGGGTTTTCGGACGGTGGCGTGTGCACCGGCGGTGTCCGTTCCCGAAGCCGGTGCGCTGCTGGCGGCAGGGGCCTGAGCCACCTCGTAAGCCTGGGTGCCCGCAGGTTGGGCGTACCAGC
>DAIOEI010000152.1:0-2189 GCA_036746335.1 Hydrogenophaga sp.
GGGGGTCGTGATCATCGCTCTGCCTTTCTCGGGTCCAGCGCATCGCGCAGCGCATCGCCCATGAAGGTCAGCAACAGCAGCGTCATCACCAGCACCGCAAAGGTCGACAAAGAGATCCACCAGGCATCGATGTTGTTCTTGCCCTGGCTGAGCAACTCGCCCAGGGACGGTGTGCCCGGCGGTACACCCAGGCCCAGGAAATCGAGTGATGTGAGCGCCAGAATCGCACCACTCATGCGAAATGGCAGAAAGGTCACCACCGGTGTCAGGCTGTTGGGCAATACATGGCGCCAGATGATCTGCGCGTTGCTCAGCCCCATGGCGCGCGCGGCGCGCACGTAGTCCAGCTGCCGGTTGCGCAGGAACTCGGCTCGCACATAGTCCGACAGCCCCATCCAGCCAAACAAGCTGAGCAACACCAGCAGCAAGGCCACACTGGGCGCAAACACGGCGGAAAAAATGATGAGCAGGTACAACTCGGGCATGGAGCCCCAGACCTCGATGAAGCGCTGGAAAGCCAGGTCGATCTTGCCGCCAAAGAAGCCCTGGATGGCACCCGTGATGATGCCCAGCAGGGTCCCGATCGCCGTCAGCGCCAACGCAAACAGCACACTGACCCGAAAACCATAGATCAGCTGCGCGAGCAGATCGCGGCCACGGTCGTCGGTGCCCAGCCAGTTGTCGCTGGATGGCCCCGACGGGTTGGGTTCCTTGGCGAAGTAGTTGATGGTCTTGGGTCCATAGGGATTCAATGCCTGGATCGCCCAGTTGTCCCCGCGGGTAAGCTGCTCGCGGATGAACGGGTCCAGGTAATCGGTGGGCGTTTCAAAGTCACCCCCGAAGGTGGTCTCCGGGTAATCGTTGAACAGGGGCAGGTAGGTCTGCCCCTCATAACGCACCACCAGCGGCCGGTCGTTCGAGATCAGCTCGGCCATCAGGCTCAGAACCACCAGCGCACAAAACACCAGCAGGCTCCAGTAGCCCAGTCGGTTGCGCTTGAAGCGCTGCCAGGCGCGTGCACCTGGGCTGCGGGCGATGGTTTCAGCGGTGTTCATGCGTACTCACCGTTCGACAGTCTGCAGCGCGGGCTTCGACCAGGAACGCCGCGGAACCGGCTTTGCCGGGCCGCCAGCGTTGCCCCTTGAGGGGCGGAGCGGCTACACGCAGTGAGCAAGCGATGGGGGGGTGCCATATTCAGTCGAATTTCACGCGAGGGTCCACCCACACGTAACACAGGTCGGAGATCAGCTTGGTCACCAAGCCGATCAGCGTGAACAGGAACAGCGTGCCCATGACCACCGGATAGTCGCGCCGGATCACGCTCTCAAAACTGAGCAGGCCCAAACCGTCAAGCGAGAACAGGGTTTCGATCAGCAGGGAACCCGTGAAGAAAGCGCCCACAAACGCCGCCGGAAAACCGGTCACGATCGGGATGAGCGCGTTGCGAAAAACGTGCTTGTACAGCACCTGCCGCTCGCTCAGGCCTTTGGCGCGCGCCGTCATCACATATTGCTTGCGGATCTCTTCCAGAAATGCGTTCTTGGTCAGCATGGCCGTCACGGCAAAGCTGCCCAGCACCATGGCAGTGACCGGCAGCGTGATGTGCCAGAGGTAGTCCACGATGCGGGCACCCCAGCTGAGCTCTTCCCAGTTCGACGAGGTCAGACCGCGCAACGGGAACCATTGGAGCTGCCCACCAAAGATCACCAGCAGCGCCACGCCCAGCACAAACCCCGGAATGGCATAACCCACCAGCACCAGCAACGTGGTCACCAGATCGAAGCGCGAACCGGCGCGAACCGCCTTGGCCACCCCCAGCGGCACCGCCACCGCATAGCTGATGAGAAAAGTCCACAGGCCCAGACTGATGGACACCGGCAGCTTTTCAAGGATGAGCTCGCCCACCGACTTGTTGTGCATGAAGCTGGTGCCGAGGTCAAAGCGGGCAAATCGGCCCAGCATTTCAAAAAAGCGCTCATGGGCCGGTTTGTCAAAGCCGTAGAGCGCCTTGATTTCTTCGAGGCGCTTGGGGTCCACCCCCTGCCCGCCCCGGTAGACCGCACCGCCCTCGGCCCCTGTGCCCCCGGCACTGCGCGCCTCGGCCAGATACTGGTCCACCGGCCCGCCCGGCACGAACTGCACCACCACAAAGGTCAGCAACAACACCCCGAACAGCGTCGGGATCATCA
>DAIOEI010000152.1:2289-5990 GCA_036746335.1 Hydrogenophaga sp.
GTCCACCAGGTGTCAATTGCCCAGTCCTCACCAGCGGCATACGGTGGCATGGCTTGCGGGCGCTCCAGGCGCCAGGCGTTGTACACCATGCGATGGCTGCTGGCATACCACTGCGGCACCAGGTAGTGGCTGTGCATGACGCTGCGGTCGAGCGCGCGGCAGGCGGTGACGAAGCTCGCCCGGTCCTGAGCGCCCACCATCTGCTGGATCAGCGCATCAATGGCCGGGCTGCGCACGCCGGCCATGTTGCCCGAGTCTTCGGTCGCTGCGGCCTGGCTGCCAAAAAGGTCGGCGTATTCGGGCCCGGGGGTGTGGGTGCCGCCGTAGGCCAGCGAAACGATGTCGAAGTCGAAACTGCGCAAGCGCTGCTGATACAAAGCAAAGTCCACTGGCCGAAAACGCAGCGCCACGCCCAGCTTCTCCAGGTTGCGCATCCAGGGCGAGACGACCCTGGCGCCCGTCTCGGCGCTGTCCAGGTACTCCAGCTCCAGGGTCTGGCCAGCGGCATTGCGCAAGGCACCATCGCGGAACGTCCAGCCCGCTTCGCGCAGCAGATCGCGGGCGCGCCGCAGGTTCTGCCGCAGATCACTGTCGCCGTCGGTGCGCGGGGCCTGGTAGGCCGGGCCGAACACGGCTGCAGGCAGCAGACCACGCCAGGGCGCCAGCAGCTCCAGCTCTTGCGCTGTTGGCAGGCCGCTGGCTGCGCAATCGGTGTTGCCAAACAGGCTCTGCACCCGCAGGTAGGCGTTGTAGAACATCTGCCGGTTCATCCACTCGTAGTCCACCGCCAGCGCCAGCGCCTCTCGCACCCGCACATCGTCCAGGGGCGGGCGCCGGGTGTTGAGCACATAACTTTGAAACCCGGCAGGCAGCCGGTGGTTGAACTCGGTCTTGACCAGCTCGCCGCTGTCAAAGCGCTTTCCCGTGACACGCCGGGCCCAGTCGCCGGCCGAAAAAAAGCGCATCAGATCGAACTCGCCCGCCTTCAGCGCTTCCAGCCGCGCGGTGTTGTCGCGGTAGATCTTGACCGTGATGCGGTCGAAATTGGCCGTTCCCTTGCGCACCGGCAGGTCGCGCGCCCAGTAGTCGGGGTCGCGCACATAGGTGATGTCGCGGCCGAAGCGCATGGGGCCGATGCGATACGGCCCGCTGCCGATCGGGATGTCCATCACGACCTGGTCAAAGGTCTTGCGTTGCCCGGTCTTGGAGTCCGGCTCGTTGCCCCAGGCGCGGCTGAACACCGGCAGACCGCCAACCGTCAGGGGCAGTTCGCGGCTGGCCTTGTGAAACCGGTAGCGCAGGACTCGATCGCCCAGCACGTCGAGCCCAGCCACATCCTGCAAGATGGTCTTGTAGGCAGGCGACGTATGGGGACCCATCAGGGTGTCGAAGCTGTGCTTGACATCGGCCGCCAGCACCGGATCGCCATTGTGGAAGCGTGCCTGTGGTCGCAGGCGAAACGTGGCCGACAGCCGATCGGGCGCCAGCTCCACGCTCTCGGCCAACAAGCCGTAAGCGGCCCCGGTTTCATCCAGCGCGCTGGTCAGCAAGGTATCGAACATCAAGGCCGACAAATAGGCCGGGGCGCTGCCACGCAGGGTAAACGGGTTGTATTTGTCGAAGGTGCTGGAGCGAAACGGACTGGCCAGCCTCAATTCGCCGCCTTTGGGCGCCTGCGGGTTGACGTAGGCAAAGTGCGCAAAGTCGGGCGGGTACTTCAACTCGCCCCAGATGGCATAGCCGTGCGCGGCCCAGGCGGCGGGCGCCAGCAGGCAGCAGGCAGCCCAGACCAGTACCTGGCGGGCACATTGAAAACGGCGAGAGACACTCAGCGGCATGCAACAATTCTGCGGGAAATTTCTCAGGGGATTGAAACATGGGTTTTCTTGACGGCCAAAAGCGGCTGATCACGGGCTTGCTGCCCAACCGGTCGCGCCCGGTGACCGATCACGAACCCGACCCACTGACCCGCGCCCAAGACGTCCAGACCCAGCGCGTTTGGCATCGGCGCGAATGGTTGTTGCGCTGTGCAGTGGCAACGGGCGTGCTCGGTCTGCTGGGGACGGTTCAGCGCAAAGGCCACGCCCAGAATCCCGAAGCAACCCGAGCGGCACCCCCGGCCCTGATGCAGGCGCGCTCGGTACACCCCGGTGTGCACCTGCCCGACTACTGGCTCAGCGAGAAATACGACGGCGTGCGTGGCCACTGGGATGGTCAACGCCTGCTCACGCGCGGTGGCCTGGTGGTTCAGGCACCTGCCTGGTTCACCGCGGGTTGGCCCAAAGACGCCATGGACGGCGAGCTCTGGATGGGTCGTGGCCGTTTTGAAGACACCGTCTCTGCCGTTCGCCGCCTGCAGCCGGATGAGCTTGCCTGGCGACAGGTGCGCTTCATGGTGTTTGACTTGCCTGGCCACCCGGGCCCGTTCGACGAGCGCCTGCAGGCGTACCAGATGCTGGTGCAGCGGCTGCAGCAAGACTGGGTGCAAGCCGTGCCGCAAGAGCGCATTGAAAGCCATGCTGCCCTGGCACAGCGCCTGGACGAACTGGTCCGCGCAGGCGGAGAAGGCCTGATGCTGCACAGGGGCGCAGCCTTCTACCGTGCAGGCCGCAGCGAGGACATCCTGAAGGTCAAGACCCACGAGGACGCAGAGGCACGGGTCGTTGGCTACGAGCCCGGCAAAGGCCGCCTCAAAGGCATGGTGGGCGCACTCTTGGTGGAAACACCCGAGGGCCGCCGGTTCCGGCTGGGCAGCGGGCTCAGTGATGCCCAGCGGGCTTCACCACCGGCCATCGGCACCTGGGTCACCTACCGCTACCGGGGGCTGCACGACAGTGGCCTCCCCCGCTTCGCCACCTTCTTGCGGGTGCGCAGCGACGCCGACCTGCCCGGCTCCCCGCAGCAGCCCTGAGCGCCGCGCGTTCTTCCTGCTGCGTCAGGAATCCGTTTTTTCAGCTGCCTGGCGCAGCACGGCGTAAAGCTGGTCTTTGAGCAAGAGCTTTTCTTTTTTCAGCTGCTCGATCTCCACAGGCGTGCCGGGCTCGATGTGGGCCTCTTTGTTCTTGATCAACTGGTCCAACTCGTTGTGCTTGTCAAACAGGCGCGTGAAGTGGGCATCGTGCCCTTTGAGCTTGGTAATGAGATCGCGGTACTCAGGGAACATGGGGTCTCCAAAGTTTCAGGCAAGGGATCCAACACCGACACAGTCGGCGTAGTAACTTACCACGCCATCCTTGCCAGTTTCCTGCACGAGGCCGTGGATATCGGTTTCAAAGCCCGGGCACTCGCGCGCGAACTCGCGGTTGAACTTCAGGTAATCCACGATCTTCCTGTTGAACACCTCGCCCGGGATCAGCAGGGGGATGCCGGGTGGGTATGGCGTGACCAGGCTGGTGGTGATGCGGCCTTCCAGCTCGTCGATCGGCACGCGCTGCGTGGTGCGGTGGGCGATATGGGCAAACGCGTCGCTGGGCTTCATGGCCGGCGTGTGGTCGCTGAGGTACATGTCGGTCGTCAGACGAGCGATGTCGTACTTGGCGTAGAGCGCGTGCACGTGCTGGCACAGGTCGCGCAGGCCCATTTGTTCGTACCGTGGGTTCTTTTGGCAGAACTCCGGCAGGATGCGCCACATCGGCTGGTTCTTGGTGTAGTCGTCCTTGAACTGCTGCAGCGCGGTCAGCAGCGTGTTCCAGCGGCCTTTG
>DAIOEI010000153.1:0-5980 GCA_036746335.1 Hydrogenophaga sp.
GACATCACGACCTCGGATGATGGCGCCGTTGGCCTCGATGGACGCGGCGCCTCCCCCATTGATCGGAAGCAGAGTGTCCACGTCTGTCCCCGCCGCACGGGAGGCATTGATGGACACAGTGCCGCCTGTGAATCCGTTATTTGCATGCGCCAGAACCTGGCTGTTGTTACCCAACGTGATTCTGGCTGCCTCGATCACCAGACTGCCTGAGTTCCCAACGGAGTTTGCGGTCAGTTGATTGGCCGCCTCCCCACCACTCACATTGCGGACCGAGACAGAAACGCCGTCATTGACGGTGATCGAGCCTTGAGGCGCTGAGAAGGTGTGAGTAGCGCCGTCGTCGTTGTAATAGTTGGCGCTGATGACCAACGCAATCGGGTCGATCAGCACTTGTCCGGCCTGCCCTTCGGTCGCGGCGGCCCTGAACTGGGCACCAGCCAGCTCGACGTTGTTTTTCCCGCTGAACTCGATGAATCCAGCGTCTCCAGAGGTGCCCGCCGACGAATTGACCAAGGCGCCCTTGTGCGCAACGGCATTGTTGGAGGCGATCAGATTAACCGTGCCCCCGCCGGAGTTCGCTCCACGACCGGCGGCCGAGATGTTCGCGCCGGATTCCAGCGCAATGTTGTTGCCGGCCCGGATGTCGATCAGCCCTCCGCGCACGCCTTCGCTGCCTTCGTTCTTGATCGTGCCGGAAACAGAAATGTCGTGCGTTGCGACGATCAGGATCTGCCCGGTGTTTTCTTCAATGCCGGGCGCAGCCATGGGGGCTGCGCCCGGTGCAACGGGAGCGGGAGCGATGACCGGTGCCACAGCCGGAGCCGAGGCCAAGATGGGGGCCGGGGCAATGGCGGGAGCGGGTGTGGGGGGAATTGGCGCAGACGATGGGGTTGACGGTGCCGGTGCCGGTGCCGGTGAGGATGCCGTGGTGCTTGAGCCGGAACCGGTGTCGGATTCACTCACAGGAGCAGCTGGCGTTTCGGCAGGCGCTTCGGCGCTCGGGGCGGCCGCAGTTTCGGGCGTGTCTGCCGCCACCACCTTCATCCTGCCGTTTTCTTCGATGACTTTGGTCCCGTCCGGCAAACCGTTGACGTTAACCACATCGCTGAAATCCGATGCCAGTCCGACAAATTTGGCCCCCCTGTGAACCGTACCGCTGATCTTCACACTGCCGCTACGGAAGCTCACCCCCCCAGAAGCATTGACCTGGCCTTTGATGTCGATGGATCCGTTGCCCTGGGGCGCCGAACCATCCAGCAGGGCGCCCAGCGAAAAGGCATCGACCTCTCCACTGCTGTTGAAGAACGTGTCAAGAAAGGACTTGGCAGGGGTCGAGACCGTAAGACTGCCAACGTTGACCACGCCCTGAGCCCCCACGACAAAGCCGTTCGGACTGGCAAAAAAGACCCGCCCGCCCACCTTGTTGTTCTTGATGGAATTCAGAACGCCATTGACATTAACCGCCCGGTCGGTGACCAAATTGATCAGGTTGGCGCTGTGGGCCGGCACGTGCAAATTGACCACCTGCCCTGCACCCACACCGAACGTCGAAAAGGAGTTGATCGCGTTGGAGCCACTGGTGGTCGAGGTGTGGACGTTGGTTGCGCCACCGCTGGAAGAAACCGAGGTTTGGGTGCGCCCGTCAGGGCTGATGGGCCCGGCGAGTGAAGGTGGCCCCAACACAAACCCGGCGTTCAAAGCAAGGAACGCCGCTGTTCGGCGGCGTCCTGTTCCTGATTTGCCTCGCCCTCGGGCGATTTCGGCAACCGCAGTCCATATCATGAGTGCATCGTTCCAGACGAGACGATACAGGCGGTTCATCGAGGAATGGCGGTGCATGAGGAAAACTCCGTTGAGTGCGTCGAAGAGCCAACGCCAGAGGCGCCCGCGTTCAAACGAGTGAGAGAAAAATCACATTAAGGCTGCGCGCAGGATACATAGAATGGCGTTCGTTCACAACGATAGCCTCCCCAAAAAGAATGAAGATGGCGTGAATTCACGGGCCTTTCGGGTCACTTTTTGCATCTTGAAGGGTTTTAAATACTCCCGGGGGTTGACGACGCGAACACGCCGTGCGCGCGGCATAATTTGTTGCCCGTCAGCCTTGGTTCGGCCAGCAGCTTGTGCAGACGAGTCAGCTTTCGTGTGTGCGGTATAAGGCTCCCCTTCCGAGGTGCTTTTTGCCTGGCGGCCGTCACGCCGGACTTCGTACCTTTCTCGGTTCACTGTTCGGTGGCTCAAACCCACCCCGCATCTGCGCCAGGCCGTTACGCATGACGCTGCGGGCATGAACACCCTCAATAGCCAGGCCGCAGGAGACCGAACCATCACTTCCCCACACACACCCATGATGCAGCAGTACCTGGCCCTCAAAGCCGGGCACCCGCACACGCTGCTGTTCTACCGCATGGGCGACTTCTACGAGCTGTTCTTCGGCGACGCCGAAAAGGCCGCGCGCCTGCTCGACATCACGCTCACCCAGCGTGGCCAGTCAGCGGGTGAGCCGGTGGTGATGGCCGGCGTGCCTTTTCACTCCATCGACAACTACCTCGCGCGTCTCATCAAGCTCGGCGAATCGGCTGCCATCTGCGAACAGGTGGGCGACGTGGCCACGGCCAAAGGGCCGGTGGAGCGCAAGGTGGTTCGCGTCGTCACACCCGGCACACTGACCGACAGCGAGCTGCTGTCCGACAAGTCCGAGGCAGTGCTGATGGCGGTTCACCCCGGCGGGCGAACCGGCCTAGGACTGGCCTGGATGTCGGTCACGCAGGGCATCGTGTTCCTCGCCCAGTGCGCCAGCGACCAGTTGCCCGACTGGATCGCCCGAATTTCACCGGGCGAGTTGCTGTACAGCGCCGAGGTCACGCCCACGTTTGAAAAAACCGTGCAGGCGCTCGCGGCCCAGCCGCTGACCAGCGGCCAGCGCACCGTGGCCGTGTTGCGCCCGGCCTGGGCCTTTGACGGTGCCCTGGGAGAACGCAAACTGCTCGAACAGCTCGGCGCCGCCAGCCTGGCCGCCTGGGACGCCCAGGGCCTGACCGACGCCCACGCAGCCGCAGCCGCCCTGCTTGATTACGCCGAACACACGCAAGGCCGTGCGCTCAGCCACGTCAAGAGTTTGCGAGTGGCCCGCAGCGACGAGCTGATCGACCTGCCAGCGACCACGCGCCGCAACCTCGAACTCACCCACACCCTGCGCGGCGAGACCAGTCCCACGCTGTTCTCGCTGCTCGACGTGTGCCAGACCGGCATGGGCAGCCGGGCGCTGCGCAGCTGGCTGCTGGAACCCCAACGCGAGCGCACCGAAGCCCGAGCGCGCCTGGTCGCCATCGGCCTGTTGCGCAACGGCCTGGGCCTGGCACTTCGCAATGCCCTAAAAGGCGCGAGCGACGTGGAGCGCATCACCGCCCGCACCGCGCTGCGCCAGGTGCGCCCGCGCGAGCTGGTGGGCCTGGGGCAAACGCTGGGCCGGGCTGGGCAAATCGCGCAGGCCCTGCGACAGGGCTTGCAACAGGACCAAACGGTAGACGGTCCGGCCCTGCTGCAACAGGTTGCCGCCGACCTGACGCCGCCCGCCGGTTGCGCCGAGCTGCTGCTCGCCGCCCTGCTGCCCGAGCCGGCCGCGCTGGTGCGCGACGGCGGCGTGATCAACGATGGATTCGACGCCGACCTCGACGAGCTGCGCGGCATCCAGACCAACTGCGACGGTTTTCTGATCGACCTCGAAGCCCGCGAACGCGCCCGCACCGGCATCGCCAACCTGCGCGTGCAGTTCAACAAGGTGCACGGCTTCTATATTGAAGTGACGCAGGGTCAGGTCGACAAGGTGCCCGACGACTACCGCCGCCGCCAGACGCTGAAGAACGCCGAGCGCTTCATCACGCCCGAGCTCAAGGCCTTTGAAGACAAGGCCCTCAGCGCGCAGGAGCGCGCGCTGGCGCGCGAGAAGTACCTGTTTGAGCACCTGCTCGACGAACTGCAGGCCTTCATCGACCCGCTCACCCGCCTGGCCCGCGCGCTCGCCGCGCTGGACGCGCTGTGCGCCCTGGCCGAACGCTCGCTTACGCTCAACTGGAGCGCGCCGCAGTTTGTGGCCGAGCCCTGCATCGAAATCCGCGCAGGCCGCCACCCGGTGGTGGAAGCGCGCCTGAACGAAACCAGCGGAGCCAGTTTCATCGCCAACGACACCGTCATGGGGCCGAAACAGCGCATGCAGGTCATCACCGGCCCCAACATGGGCGGCAAGAGCACCTACATGCGCCAGGTCGCGGTGATCGCGCTGCTCGCCAGCATGGGCAGTTATGTGCCCGCCGCAGTCTGCCGCCTCGGCCCGATCGACGCCATCCACACCCGCATCGGCGCCGCCGACGACCTGGCCAACGCGCAATCGACCTTCATGGTCGAAATGACCGAGGCAGCGCAGATACTGAACGCGGTCACGCCACACAGGGAAGCGCCGGGCCGCCCCAAGCTGACCAGCCCCCCTCGGGGGGAGGGCGGGGTGCAGCCCAGCCCAGCGGGCACCTATTCTCTGGTCTTGATGGACGAGATCGGCCGCGGCACTTCCACCTTCGACGGCCTGGCGCTGGCGGGCGGCATCGCCGCTCACCTGCACGACAAGGCCAAGGCCTTCACCCTGTTTGCCACCCACTACTTTGAACTCACCGAGTTCCCCGCCAGCCACCATGCTGCGGTGAACGTGCATGTCAGCGCGGTCGAGGGCGGGAGCAAAAGCGGTATCGTATTCCTGCACCAGATCGAACCCGGCCCGGCCAGCCGCAGCTACGGCATCCAGGTTGCACGGCTCGCTGGTGTACCGTCGGCGGTGGTGCAGCATGCGCGCCATGCGCTGGCCGCGCTGGAAAGCCAGAGCGAAAGCAGCCGCAGCCAGGTCGATCTGTTTGCGCCGCCTCCGCCCGCCGCCGAGCCCGAAACCCATCCCCTGCAGACCGCTCTGCAGGGAATCGACCCCGACACCCTGAGCCCGCGTGAAGCGCTGGACCAGCTCTACCAACTCAAAAAACTCAGCCAGCAAACATGACTTACTGCGTCGCCGTGAAACTCAAGGCCGGCATGGTCTTTCTCTCTGACTCGCGCACCAACGCGGGCCTGGACCAGATCAGCACCTTCCGCAAAATGATCGTCTACGAGAAACCAGGTGACCGCTTCATGTGCCTGCTCTCGGCGGGCAACCTGTCGATCTCCCAGTCCATCCGCGAAATCCTGCAGGTCGAGCGCCTGGAAGACCAGGACGGTGAAGAACCGATCACCATCTGGAACGCCAAGAGCATGTTCGATGCCGCGCGCGTGCTGGGTGCGGCGGTGCGCCACGTCTATGAGCGCGACGCGGAAGCGTTGCAACGCTCCGGGGTGGACTTCAACGTGTCCATGATCTTTGGCGGCCAGATCGGGAAAGAAGGCATGCGCCTGTTCCAGGTGTATTCGGCGGGCAACTTCATCGAGGCCACACCCGAAACGCCGTTCTTCCAGATCGGCGAATCCAAATACGGCAAGCCGGTGCTCGACCGCGTGATCACACCCGGCACACCGCTGGACGAAGCGGCCAAGTGCGTTCTCGTGTCGATGGACTCCACCCTCAAGTCCAACCTCTCGGTCGGCCTGCCACTGGACATGGCGGTGTACGAAGCGGATCGATTGCACAGCGACAAGATCACCTGCATCGACGAGCACAACCCCTACTTCCGCATGGTGCACGACACCTGGGGCGTGAAGCTGCGCGAGGTGTTCGACAGCATCGAGCACCCCACCTGGGACGGCAGCCCGACCGAAGTGCCGCTGATCTGCGACAGCATCCGCAGCCAGCCGCTCAAGAAAATTTCAAATTCAACCGAAAAGCTCATCTGATGGAGGCGCAGGTGCTACAGGGGCGGACCATCCGCCGCAGCGACATGACCCCAGCCAGAAATGCGGTGGAACCGGCTTTGCCGGGCCACTTGCATCGCCCCCTTGAGGGGGTGAC
>DAIOEI010000154.1:0-5975 GCA_036746335.1 Hydrogenophaga sp.
TGCAGGCCGACGACCTGGTGGTGCTGGATGCTGGCACGTTGCGCCACCAGGGCGCCTGCAGCGACCCGGCCTCGCACCGCGCGCTGGAAGCCGTGTTCGACCAGCGCATCGCGGTGCGCGCGGTGGACGACCAGTGGGTGGTGCTGCCGCGATGAGCCGCACCATCCCTGCCGGGCATGTTCTGAACCTTCATCTTCAAGGACCCACCATGGGCTTCACCTTTCCATCGATCCATGACATCACCCAGCCCGCGCTCGCAGCGCGCCTGCAACACCTGCTGGACAACAAGACCAAGCCGGTCGGATCGCTCGGACAAATCGAGCGCCTCGCGCAGCGCATCGGCCTGGTGCTGGGCAACGAATCGCCCGAATTGAAAGACCCGCAACTGGTGGTGTTCGCGGGCGACCACGGTCTGGCGGCGCGCGGCGTCTCGGCCTACCCGAGCGATGTGACCTGGCAGATGGTGGAAAACTTCCTGGCCGGTGGGGCGGCGGTGAGCGTGCTGGCGCGGCAGCACGGCATGGGCCTAACGGTGGTGGACTGCGGCGTGCGCCACGACTTTGCACCCAGAGCCGGGCTGGTCGTGCAAAAGATCGCCCCCGGCACCGCCGACGCGTTGGAGCGCCCGGCCATGACCGCCGATCAGTGCGCGCAGGCCCTTGCTAACGGCGCAGCCCTGGTGAAGGGCCTGCCCGGCAACGCGCTGCTGCTGGGCGAAATGGGCATTGGCAATACATCGGCCGCTTCGTTGTTGATGAGCCGTCTGGCGGGGCTGGACATTACGGACTGCACCGGCACCGGTACCGGGCTGGACGCCGACGCGGTGCAGCGCAAGATCGGCATCCTGCGGCAGGTGCTGGCGCGCCATCCGGACGCCACCGATCCGCTGGCCACGCTAGCCGCGTTCGGCGGCTTCGAGATCGCGACCATGGTGGGCTCGGTGCTGCAGGCGGCACAAGAGCGGCGGGTGATCGTGGTCGATGGCTTCATCGCCAGTTCGGCGGTGTTGGTGGCCGCTGCGCTGCAGCCGGCGGTGTTGCAGCGCTGCGTGTTTGCCCACCGCTCGGGCGAACGCGGTCATGCGCTCATGCTGGCGCACCTCAAGGCCGAGCCGCTGCTGGACCTGGGCCTGCGCCTCGGGGAAGGCTCGGGCGCCGCGCTGGCCTGGCCGCTGCTGCAAAGCGCCTGCGCGATCCTGCGCGAGATGGCGAGCTTTGAATCGGCGGGGGTGTTTCGGCAGGGCGAGGCGGTGTCGGCCGCACCTTGACGAGATGGCTTTTCTGAAACACTTTCTGCTGGCGTTGCAATTTTTCACCCGGATTCCCATCACCGGGCGCGTGGCCGACTGGGTCGGGTTTTCACCGGCCATGCTGCAGGCCAGCGCCGCCCACTTTCCCGGGGTGGGCTGGGTGGTCGGGGGGCTGACGGCGCTGGTGTTCTGGACCCTCATGCAGGCCTTGCCCTCTCAGCCAGCGGCGCCCTGGGTGGCGGCGGTGCTGAGCACGGCCTTCAGCGTCTGGCTGACCGGTGCCTTTCACGAAGATGGCCTGGCCGACACGGCCGATGGCCTGGGGGGCAGCGTCAGCCGCGAGCGAGCGCTGGACATCATGAAGGATTCGCGCATCGGCAGCTATGGCGCGGTGGCGCTGGTGCTGGCTTTGCTTGCAAAGGTCTGCCTGCTGGCCTTGCTGGCGCAGATCTCGGGCGGCCTCGCGGCGCTGGGCTTGCTGGGCGCGCACGTCAGCTCGCGCCTGTTGCCACTGGCCGTGATCCACACACTGCCCCATGTGGGCGACACTGCACAGTCCAAATCCAAGCCACTGGCAGACGCTATTGGTCGGGCGGGCCTGCTGGTGGCCCTGTTGTGGTGGCTGCCTGCCATGGGCTTGTTGTGGTGGCTCGCCCCGGGCGGACACTGGCTTTACGCCCTGTTCGGCGCGCTGCTGGGCATGGGCTGGATGTGGCGGCTGCTGCGCCAGCGCCTGCAGGGCTTCACCGGCGACGGACTGGGCGCCACGCAGCAGCTCAGCGAGCTGGGCTTTTATCTGGGGCTGGCGCTGACGGCCGGGCCGGTGCTGGCATGAAGCTCTGGCTGTTGCGCCATGCCCGGGTGCAGCTGGAGGCGGGCCTGTGCTACGGCGCCAGTGATGTGCCTGCCGACCCGGCGCTGACGCTGAGCGCTGCGCGGCATTGGGCGGCACAGCTGCCCGATGGGGCTGCCTGGCGCGTTTCCGGGCTGCGGCGGGCCCGGCAACTGGCGCAGGCGGTGCGGGCTGCTCGGCCCGGTCTGCCAGAGGCTGTGGTGGACATCCGTCTGAACGAAATGAACTTTGGCCAGTGGGAGTTGCAAGCCTGGGATGCCATTCCGCGCCAGGCTTTTGATGTCTGGATGGCCGACTTCGCCCAGCACCGCTTTGGCGGTGTAGAGAGCACCCAGATGCTGCTGGAGCGGGTGGCCCAGGCCCTGGCCGACGCGCGCACGGCCGAACTGGCCCATGCGGTCTGGATCACGCACGCGGGTGTGATCCGGGCCGCCACCTACCTGGTTCAGGGTGGTGTCTTGCCGATTCCAGGCGTTGCACACTGGCCGCGCGAGGCGCCTGGCCCGGGAGAAGGGCTGTGTCTGGAACTGTGAAGTGCTGCTGCGGTACAACCGGGGCATGAGCAACGAACATCCCCTGGGGCATGCAGCGGCGCTGGCCCGCATGAAGGCCATTGCCTTGGCACTGTTGCTGGGTGCGGCGGCCACCTATGTGTTCGCCACCTGGATGGAGCCGCGCCATCCCGGCTGGGGCTACCTGGCCGCTGCCGCCGAGGCCGCCGTGATTGGCGCGGTGGCCGACTGGTTCGCCGTGGTGGCATTGTTCCGCCACCCGCTGGGCTTGCCGATCCCGCACACCGCCATCATTCCAGCCAACAAGGACCGGCTGGGACGGCGGCTGGCCGAATTCCTGGACCGGCATTTTTTGACCCGGGAGCGGGTGGACGATGCCCTTGCGCGCTGGGACATGGCCGGTGATCTCGCACGCTGGCTGGACGATCCTGCGCAGGCACGCCGTTTGGGGCAGGCTTTGTGCACTGCCGCGCCAGACATCCTCCAAACACTGGACCGCGAGCCGGTTCGCAACTGGTTGGCCGATCTGGCCCGGCGGCTGCTGCGGGAACTCGACCTCGCCACACTCGGGGGGCAGGCCGTGCAGGCCTTGACGGGGCGACGCCACCACCAGCGCTGGCTGGACAGCCTGCTCGACGAACTGTCTGCCTGGGCCGCCCGGGACCATGTGCAGGAGCGTCTGACCGAAGTGCTCGCACGCGAGTTGGCGCAGCTGCGCTATGTGGGTCTGGACCAGGTGGCGGCCCGCCTGGCCACGCGCAAGCTGGTGGCTGCACTGACCCGAACCTTGGAGGAAGTCGCCAGCGACCCGGAGCACGAATGGCGCCGCCGCTTTGACGCATGGGTGGTCCAAACCGCACAGCGGCTGCAAGAAGACCCCGCCTGGCAGACGCAGGTTGCCCACTGGCGCGATGAATGGCTGGATCAGCCACGCTGGCAGGCGTCCATGCAGGCCTGGTGGGGCGATTTTGTGGGCCGACTGCGGCACGACACCGAATCAGGCGAGAGCCGCTTGCTGGAGCAGGTGCTCGCACTGTTGCAAGCCCTGAGCCACCAGCTGGCGTCGGATGACAGCCTGCGCAGCGGACTCAACCGCCAGGCCCGGGCTCTCCTGCTCTCCACGCTGGACCGCAGTCGCATGGTCATCGTCGATTTTTTGGCCCACAGGGTGCAGGCCTGGGACGCCAGTGAAATGAGTGCCGTGCTGGAGCAGCATATTGGTCGTGACCTGCAGTTCATTCGCATCAACGGCACGCTGGTTGGCGCCCTGGTGGGGCTGGCATTGCACGCCATCACCGAGGCCTGGCTGCGCTGAGCACACGCAGGCCAGCGCGCGCCGGCCGGTTCGGCAGCGGGATGTGGCCGGATCGGTCCCGGTTAAACTCGCGACTGCTTTGCAGCATCGCAGCCTTTCTGGCGCCAAGCTGTACTGCCACTCCACGCGATCTGTCGGGGGCCTTCGGGCGCTCCCATGCGGCCCTCGGGCCGAGGCTCAGGTCGCCAATGCCCCCGCGGTCTTCTGCGGTGCCTCGCTGGATCTTTCCGCCTGTTCCCTGGAGCTGTCTCGTCCGAAACAACATCATGATCAAGATCAAAAAAGGCCTGGACCTGCCGCTGGCGGGCACACCAGCTCCTGAACTCGATGTGGCTGCCGTACCGCGTGCGGTGGCGCTGCTGGGTCCCGATTACATCGGCCTGCGTCCTACCATGCGGGTGGAAGAGGGGCAAGCCGTTCGTCTGGGACAGGTGCTGTTTGAAGACAAGAAAAACCCCGGAGTGCTCTACACCGCACCGGCGAGCGGAACTGTGCGGGCCATTCACCGTGGCGCGCAGCGGATGTTCGAGTCGCTGGTGATCGATGTCGCTCCCGAGGGGCCGGAGCACGATGCCCTCTGTTTCCCCGTTCATGAACCGGCCGCGCTGGCCGCCCTGCCACGCGAAGACGTGGTCAGGACCTTGGTGGACAGCGGCCTCTGGACGGCGCTGCGAGCCAGGCCCTTCAGCAAGGTGCCCGCACCCGATGCGCTGCCGGCTGCCGTGTTCGTCAATGTGATGGACACCCATCCATTGGGCTTTGATCCGCAGCCTGTGCTCGACGAGGGCGCAGATGTATTTGCCGCAGGGCTGGAGGTGCTGGCCCGGTTGGCACCCACCGTTTATGTTTGCCACGCCCCTGGCACCCGCGTGCCTGCCGCACGGGCAGCGCAGGTCCGCACCCAGGTGTTTGATGGCCCTCACCCGGCGGGCCTGACTGGCACCCACATGCATTTTCTCATGCCGGCTGGTCGCCACCGCCAGGTTTGGAGCCTGAATTACCAGGACGTGATGGCCATTGGCCGCCTCTTCACCACCGGACGGCTTGATCTGACGCGCGTTGTTGCGCTGGCGGGTCCGTCGGTGCGCAGGCCGCGCCTGGTGCGTACCCGCATCGGCGCTGATCTGGGCCAGTTGGTTCAGGCAGAGCTGCAGCCCGGTACACACCGCACGGTGTCTGGATCGGTGCTGTCGGGCCGCCAGGCAACGGACCACATGGGTTTTCTCGGCCGCTACCACCTGCATGTATCGGTGCTGCCGGAAGGCCATGACCGCGCCTTTATGGGCTGGATGTCGCCCGGTACCGACCGCTTCTCGGTCATGCGCATCTACTTGTCGCAGTTCATGGGCGGTAAACGCTTTGCCATGAACACCAGCACCAACGGTTCGCCGCGCGCCATGGTGCCGATCGGCGCCTACGAAAAGGTCATGCCGCTGGACATCCTGCCCACGCAGCTGCTGCGCTCGCTCATCGTCGGTGATCTGGAAGTGGCCGAGCAACTCGGCGCACTGGAACTGGACGAAGAAGACCTGGCCCTGTGCACCTATGTCTGCCCCGGCAAGTACGAGTACGGCGACATCCTGCGCGACAACCTCACCCGCATCGAGAAAGAAGGTTGAGCATGCAGGCCCTCCGCTCATTCCTGGACCGCATCGAGCCGCACTTCCTCAAAGGCGGCAAGTACAACCGCTTCTACGCCCTGTACGAGGCGGTTGACACCATTTTTTATTCGCCCAAGAGCGTGACCCACAGTGGTGCCCATGTGCGCGACGGCATCGACCTCAAGCGGGTCATGATCACCGTCTGGATGTGCACCTTCCCGGCCATGTTCTGGGGCATGTACAACGTCGGCTTCCAGGCCAACACCGCCATGGCCCAGATGGGCATTGCGGAGGTGGAGGGTTGGCGCGGCGCGCTGATCGGCTTGGCCGCCGGCTACGACGCCGCCAACTGGTGGGACAACTTCTGGCACGGGGCGGCCTATTTCCTGCCCATCTATGCGGTCACCTTCATCGTCGGTGGTTTCTGGGAGGTGTTGTTTGCCAG
>DAIOEI010000155.1:0-4357 GCA_036746335.1 Hydrogenophaga sp.
GGCTGCACAGTGTTCCGCGCGGCCTCATCGCCGCGCATCGGCAATTCGCCCGCGTACGCGTAGGACATTGGCGTGGCGTGGCGTAGGAAATCGCGTAGACCAGCTTCAGCGAACGGCCCTGGTCGCCCGAGCCACTCACCGATGGGCAGCTGGTCTCGGGCTATTGGCCGCTTCGCTCCACAGCTGCCAGGCGTTCAAGCCGGCGCGCGGCATGCCGCGCAAGCCGCCGCCTTTCACACTCTTTGCGCCTCGCCCTGCACCACCACAACCGCGCACTCTGCCCCGTCCAACTGAGGCTTTCAAATTGAATTCGAAGCCAATACGTTATGTTATAACATCTGCCTACCGATGTCCGCCTACCTCGTTCCTGTTCCCACGCAAGGCCCCATGCTGCAGGTACCCACCACATGACCACGTCACGCGTTCCAGTCACCGTCCTCACCGGTTTCCTTGGCTCCGGCAAAACCACTTTGCTCAACCGCATCCTCAGCGAGAACCACGGCAAGCGGATCGCTGTGATCGAGAACGAGTTCGGCGAGGTTGGCGTTGATCACGAGCTGGTGATCGGCGCCGAGGAAGAAATCTTCGAGATGAACAATGGCTGCATCTGCTGCACCGTGCGTGGGGACCTGATCCGCATTCTCGGCAATCTGATGAAGCGCCGGGAGCGCTTTGACTACATCGTGGTCGAGTCCACGGGCCTCGCCGATCCTGGCCCGGTAGCACAGACCTTCTTCATGGATGCCGAGGTCAGCGAGCACTTGAAGCTGGACGCGATCGTGACCTTGGTGGACGCCCACCATATCGAACGTCAGCTCGAACATGCGATGGAGGCGCACGAGCAGATCGCGTTCGCCGATGTGATTGTTCTCAACAAGACAGATCTTGCCGACGAGTCCCAGCTGACGCGGCTGGAGCAGCGACTGCGAGCGATGAATGGCCAGGCGAAGATCGTGCGCACGCGGCAGGCTGCACTCCCGCTGGAGCATGTGCTCGATGTCGGGGGCTTCGACCTGGAGCGCGCGCTCCAGGTGGATCCGCAGTTTCTCCAGGCGGAGTATCCGTTCGAGTGGGGCGGCATCTTCGATCTCGCCCCGGGCACGCATCTACTGCGCACCGCAGCCGGTCCTGACTCAACCATGAAACTGCACCTGCGGCGACTCGATGACGCCTCGCCTGCCGCGTTCGAGTCCGCCATCGAGCAGGCGCTGCGTCGGTTCTCCGACCCGGTGCCAGTCACGGAATCGGGCGATAGCCTCGTCGAGGGCCAGTTGCATCGTCTGGATGTCAGTACGGACGCGCAGTTCCCATTGCTGATCGATACCACCGGTCGCTACGCGCTGTTTACCGAGCACCTACCAGAGGAGTTCGACTTGACGGTGTGGCACGGCGAAGCACTGCTTGCGCCCCTCACCCAGCGCGCGTTCAAGCCCGACCACGAGCACGACGACACGGTCACCTCTGTCGGCATCTCGCGGCCGGGCGATCTCGATGCGGCCCGTGTTAGCACATGGCTAGGGAAACTGCTGCGCGAGCAGGGACAGGACCTGTTTCGCTGCAAGGGCGTACTGAGCCTTCAAGGCGACCCACGTCGGCACGTGTTTCAGGCGGTGCACATGCTCATGGACAGCAGCGCAGACCGGTTGTGGGGCGATACGCCACGGCACAACACGCTGATCTTCATCGGCCGGAATCTGGATCGTGGTGCGCTCCTCCAGGCCTTTGAGGCCTGCCTGGCGTGATTCAGTCAGGAAGACCCGCTGGATTCAGCGAGTCTGCCGCGTCGGCCAGCGGTGACGCGTGGAATGCCGATGCTCGCGGACAACCGCAAACGAGTCTGAGTCTGGATGTGGGTGAGCATGTCGTTGCCCTGGCGTGGGCTCCGGACGGTCGCGCTCTGGCGGTCGCAGGTGCTGACGGTGGCATAACACTGATTGAGCCGGCCGCCGATACCTTGCTGCGGTGCCTTGGCCGCCATTGCGGCGGCGCCTTGACGGTGGCGTTCTCGAACGACAGCACGCAGATTGCGAGTGGTGGGCAAGACGGCACGCTTCGGATCTACTCGCGCGATCCCGCGGCTGGCGAGCGGGCGGTCGAACTGCCGGAGCAGTGGACCGGGCAGGTCGTCTTCAGTCCCGACGGGCAGGCGCTGGCGGTTGCGGCGGGGCGTCGCGTCGTCCTGTACGACTCTGTCACTTTGGCGGTGCGGCACCAGTTCGCACCGTTGCCGTCGACGATCGAAGCCTTGGCTTTTTCGCCTGATGGCCAGCAACTGGCCGCGGCCTCCTACGGTGGGCTGACATTGCTGTCGCCGCAAGCGCCGTTTGCCACGCGCCTACTGCCATGGCGCGGATCTTGTCTGGCGCTGGCCTGGCGACCCAATGGCAAGGTGATTGCGGCTGGCGGTCAGGATGCCAGCGTGCAGTTCTGGCGTTTGCCCAAAGCGAGGCAGGCCGCGATGAGCGGCTTCGCCACAAAGGTACGCGAACTGGCGTGGAGTCGTGACGGACGTTGGCTGGCCAGCGGCGGCAGCAGCAGCGTGGCCCTGTGGGACTTCAAGAACGGGCCGGAGGGCAGCCTGCCGTACACCTTGCACTACCACAGAGAGCCCATCGTCGGACTGGCCTGGCAAAGCCACGGAAAACTGTTGGCGTCCGTCGCGCGTGATTCGCTGTTGCTGCTTTGGGACCCCGACGACGAGGACTGGCCGCTGGACGTCTACCGCCTGCCTTCCCTGCCGACCACGCTGGCGTGGTCACCGGACGACAAGCTCCTGGCCATTGGCGGCGACGGCGGCGAGATCACGTTCGTTCAATCCAAGGTCCACTCAGCATGAGGCATTCAGACATCATCTTGCACCGGAGCGACTGCGATGCCATCTGCTGACCTTCTAGTGGTTTGGGGCGGCGCGCTCGCGGCCGGCGCGGTCGTTGCGCTGGTCTCGCTCAGCGGCGCTGCGGTGCTGTTCGTGCGCGAGTCCCGATTGCAGGCCATCGTGCCGCTGCTGGTGGCGCTGGCGGTCGGTGTGCTGCTTGGCGGAGCGTTCCTGCACCTGATTCCCGAGGCGACCGAGCTCCTAGGCTCGGTCACCACGGTGAGCCTGTATACGCTGGCCGGGTTCATTCTGTTCTTCGCGATCGAAAAAGGCGTGCGTTGGCAACACCACCATGAGGTGTACACGCCAGATAGCGTGCAGCGCATCGCGCCGATGGCACGTATGAATTTGATTGGCGATGGCGTCCACAACTTCATCGACGGTGTGGTGATCGCCGCCAGTTTCGCTGCTGACCCGATGCTCGGCATGGTCACCACCGTGGCAATCGTGCTGCATGAGGTCCCACAGGAGTTGGGCGATGTGGGCGCACTCCTGTGCGGCGGCTATCGGCCTCGTCGCGCCGTCTGGGTGAACTTTCTGTGCGCCTTGTGCGTAGTTCCCGGGATCATCGTCACTCTGCTGATAGGCGCGGTTGCAGAAGAGCTGCTGGTCTACCTTCTGCCGGTCGCCGCCGGCGGTTTCATTTACATCGCCGCCTGCGATTTTCTACCCGCGCTGCATCGCGACGAGCCATTGCCGCTCAGCCTGGCGCAGGTAGGAGTGGTGACATGCGGGGTCGCGCTCATGTTCGGCGTGATCCTGGTTGAAGGCGCGCTGGGCTTGGCATGAGGAGTTCACAAACCGCGTCGGTTGAAGCGCCGATTCCGGTCACGCTGCTGACGGGATTTCTCGGCAGTGGCAAGACGACCCTGCTTAATCGACTGCTGCGTCAGGCTGCGCTGACACAGACGCTGGTCGTGATCAACGAGTTTGGTGCGGTGGCATTGGATCATCACCTGGTTGTGCATGATCGACATCAGGAACAGGTTGTGGAGCTGCGCGGTGGATGCCTGTGCTGCACCGTCCGGGGGGATCTGATCAGCACCCTACGCAATGCGCGCTGGCGCTTTTCGCAGCAGGGCCGGCGTCAGTTCCAGCGGGTTGTGATCGAAACGACCGGGCTGGCGGATCCGGCCCCGATCCTGCACACCTTGATGACCGATCCGCAGCTCAAGCAGCACTATCGAATCGATGGGGTGGTGACCGCGCTGGATGCCGTCAACGGCGTCTCTACGCTGGATGCGCACGCTGAAGCCACCAAGCAGCTTGCCGTCGCCGACGCCGTGGTCTTGACCAAGTGCGATCTGGTGGATGATCGGGCGCTTGCGCGTCTGCAGACACGGCTGCGTGAGATCAATCCGGGGGCGTTGCGGCTGGACGCCGCCGCCCCCTTCGATCCGCGCTGCCTGCTGGGCCTGGGCTTTGAGCCAGCGGCCAAGGGTGCCGACGTACTGCGCTGGCTGGCGGCGGAAGCTGCGCATG
>DAIOEI010000155.1:4457-5951 GCA_036746335.1 Hydrogenophaga sp.
CACGACCACGACCACGACCACGACCACGAACATCACCATGATGATCATCCGGTGCACGAGGTCAACCGACACAGTGATGCCGTTGCCGCGTTCTGCGTGCGTGTCAACGCGCCGCTGCGGCGAGAATCGGTGCTGCGGTGGCTTGCCGATCTGGTTGCGTGCCACGGCGAACGTCTCCTGCGGGTCAAAGGCATCCTGAATTTCGCTGAGGACCCACGGCCAACCGTGATTCATGGCGTCCAACACGTCTGGCATCCGCCAACCCACCTGCGCGACTGGCCAGATGTCGATCGTAGCTCGCGCCTGGTGTTCATCACGCGCGACTTGCCCCGCACCACACTCGAAGAGAGCCTGCGCCACTGCGTGGGGGGCGACTACATCGTCGAGGAGAAAGCCGCGTGAGCACGCTGCTACTGAGCAACACCTTGACCGGCCGCAAGGAGCCCTTTGTGCCGGCCGACCCCGCGCGGGTCACCATGTACGTCTGCGGGCCCACCGTTTACGACTTCGCGCACATCGGCAATGCACGTCCTGCGGTGGTTTTCGACGTGCTGGCGCGGGTGCTGCGGCGCGAATACGGCGGGCTGGTCTATGCCCGCAACTTCACCGATGTCGACGACAAGATCAATGCGGCTGCATTCGCCGCAGGCGTTCCCATCACGGCCATCACCGAGCGCTTCATCGACGCCTATCAGCAGGACATGGCCGCGCTGGGCGTGCTGCCGCCCGATCTGGAGCCACGTGTCACGGAGCATATCGACGACATCATCGCCCTGGTCGAAACGCTGATCGCTCGCGGCCATGCCTATGTGGTCGAAGGGCACGTGCTGTTTCACGTGCCCTCCTGGCCCGACTACGGCCGCCTGTCCCGGCGGCGGCTGGAGGACATGCAGGCGGGCGCGCGGGTGGAGGTCGCACCGTACAAGCGTGATCCGCTGGACTTCGTGCTCTGGAAACCTTCTGACCCGCACCAGCCGAGCTGGAACAGCCCCTGGGGCGGCGGGCGTCCCGGTTGGCACGTGGAGTGCTCGGCGATGATCGAGCGCCGCCTCGGTAACACCATCGACCTGCACGGTGGCGGCCAGGATCTGATCTTCCCGCACCATGAGAACGAGATTGCCCAGGGCACCTGCGCACACGGTGGACAGCTGTACTGCCGCACCTGGGTTCACAACAGCTTTGTGACCGTGGACGGCCACAAAATGTCCAAGTCACTGGGCAATGTACTGACCGTGCGTGCGCTGTTGACTCAGGCTTCGGGGGAGGCGATTCGTTTGGCCCTGCTGTCGACACATTACCGCCACCCGCTGGACTGGAACCCCCAGCGCGTGGCGCACGCCCGCCAGACCTTGGCGCGCTTTTACACCAGTCTGGAGAAATTTGAATCCGTTGCCGTCCCTGCCAATGCTGCCCCCGATCAATCGGTGCGTGAGGCGCTCCTCAACGACTTGAACACGCCCGGCGCTTTGGCAGCGCTGCACGGGGTTCTGACCG
>DAIOEI010000156.1:0-5886 GCA_036746335.1 Hydrogenophaga sp.
CTGGAGCTGGGCGTCTGGAACTTCCAGTCGTCCGTGGCCGGGCTGGGCGGCTGCCCGTATGCCAAGGGTGCCACGGGCAACGTGGCCACCGAAGACGTGGTCTACCTGCTGCAGGGCATGGGCATCGACACGGGCATCGATCTGGACGCGCTGGTAGACGCGGGCCAGTTCATCAGCGAGCACCTGGGCCGCCCGAGCGGTTCGCGCGTGGCGCGGGCGCTGCTGGCCAAAAGAAATGCCTGACCCCCGCGCCGCTTGCGGCGTCGCCGCCTTCAGGGGGCGTCACCGGTGGCCCGGCAAAGCCGGTTCCACGGGGACCCTCGGCGGTGTCCCCTCATGTGGAACCAGGCAGGCAAAAACAAAGGACACTTGAAAATGGAATTGCACGTCTGGCTCGCCTACTTGGCCGCCGCCTGGGTGATCGCGGTTTCCCCTGGCTCGGGCGCCGTGTTGTCGATGACACACGGCCTGGCCTACGGGGTGCGCGGAGCAGGCGCCACCATCCTGGGTCTGGAGCTGGGCGTGGCCGCCATCTTGCTGATCGCCGGGGTTGGCGTCGGGGCCGTGCTGGTGGCCTCGGCCACCGCGTTCACCGTGGTCAAGGTCGTTGGGGCGTGCTATCTGATTTGGTTGGGCTGGCGGCAGTGGCGCAGCCCGGTCGACGGCATCACCGCCCCCGGAGGGCAGACTCCTGCCACAGCCGGTGGCGCGGGCCTGCCTTCGGTGAAGGAGCGGGTCTTGCTCGGCTTCTTCACCAACGTCACCAACCCCAAGGGCATCGTGTTTGTGGTGGCCGTGCTGCCGCAGTTCATCGACCCGGCGCGGTCGCTGTGGCTGCAGTTGCTCATCCTGCTCGTCACCACGTTGTTCACCGACGTGATCGTCATGCATGGTTACGCCTTTCTGGCTTCGCGTGCGCAGCGCTGGCTGGCCACCGCCAAGGCCCGCCGGACGCAGAACCGCGTGTTCGGCGGTGTGTTGATGGCCATGGGTGCGAGCTTGTTCATGGTCAAGCGCGCGGCTTGAAGCTCTTGCGTCTCAAGCCTTGGGGTGGCTCAGCGGCGGGGTATGTCACAGCAGGCTGACCGCCCGGCACAACCCCGGTACCATCATTGGCCATGAATGACATGATTGAAACCTTGCCTGCCGGGGTGCAGCGCGTCACCGCCGCGCTGGCTGGGCTGGGTCACCCGCATGCGCCGCGCATGCTCGACGACGCGGCGCGCACCGCCCAACAGGCGGCCGACGCGCTGGGCGTGGCCCTGGGCCAGATCGCCAAGAGCATCATCTTCCGTCGCAAGAGCGACGATGTGGCGGTGCTGGTGGTCACCTCGGGCGACCGGCGCGTCGATGAGAAGAAGGTACAGGCCATCGTCTGCGCCGAAGGCGGCAAGCTCGGTCGTGCGGACGCCGACTTCGTCAAGACCAAGACCGGTTTTTCCATTGGCGGCGTATCGCCGCTGGCGCACGCCATGCCACCGGTCACGCTGATCGACCGCGAGCTTTTTCGCTTCGACGTGATCTGGGCGGCAGCCGGGCATCCGCATGCGGTGTTTCCGCTCTCGCCTCAGGCGCTGCTGCAACTCACTGGCGCGCCGGTGCATGATGTGACCACACCGCCACAGGAACCCGCATGACCGAGCCCTTGATCAATTTGCGCGACGCGCAGGCCCGCCACCACGGGGCTGGAGTGCCATCGCCGTGTGTGTCCATCTGCGAGCTGGACGAGCGCAGCGGCAGCTGCAAAGGCTGTTACCGGACGCTGCAGGAAATCGCGGCCTGGAGCGCCTTGGCTGATGCCGAAAAATTGGTCGTCTGGGCGCATATTGAAGCGCGCCAGACTGCTGTTGCCCGCTGAATCGCACGACCCCCATGAGCAACCAGCCTGCCCACGACATCCAGTTCTGGTACGACCCTATTTCGCCTTACGCCTATCTCGCGTTCGAGCGGCTGCCCGAGATTTTGCTGGGGCACAGCGTGAGGGTGAGCTACCGCCCGGTGCTGTTTGCTGCGCTGCTCAAGGCCCACGGCCAGTTGGGGCCGGCGGAAATTCCCGGCAAGCGCGACTGGACTTATCGGCAGGTGCAATGGCTTGCAAAGCAACATGGTGTGCTGCTGGACCTGCCGGCCGCCCATCCGTTCAATCCCTTGCCCTTGTTGCGACTGGGCCTGGCCACGGCGACTGACGATGCGCCAGACCAGACCAACCGTTACGTGACCGAGACGCTGTTCCACCATGTCTGGCGCAGCGGAGGTGACGCCGTAGACCCTGAGCGCTTGCAGGCCCTCAGAAGCGTATTGCAGGAGCACATGGCGTTGCGTGGCAAACCCTGGCCGGATGCAGCATGGCCTGACAGCGACGCAGTCAAGCAGCGCCTGCGCCAGAACACCGATGAGGCCCTGGCCCAGGGCATCTTTGGTGTTCCTTCGCTGGTGGTGCGTGGTCGTGTTTTCTGGGGTCAAGATGCCTTGCCGATGTTGCAGGCCTTCTTGAGCAGCGACGCGTGGTTTGAGTCCGGAGCCTGGGAGGCTTCTGCCGCCTGTCCATCCGATCCGTTGGCCAGGCGACGGCTTTGACCCGGCGCAAAAAGCTTGGTGGGCTGCGCGTTTTATGATGGGTTACGGCGATCAGACGCCGTGACACACCACAGGAGATGCAGCATGTTCAAAAAAATCCTCGTTCCAACCGATGGCTCCCCGCTGGCCCAAAGCGCCGCTACCACGGCGGCCCAGCTCGCCAAAAGTCAGGGTGCTGAAGTGGTGGGCATCTACGTGATCGACCCTTTCCCCTACATCGGGATCGGTGAGGCGGCTGCGGCTGGTTTGCAGGCCTATCTGTCTGAAGCACGCGGCGCGGCCGGAAAGGCCCTGGACGCTCTAGGCCAGGTCTGCAGGGCAGAAGGGGTGGCCTTTGTGGGCGACACCATCGAGCGCAACGTGGTGTACGAAGGCGTGATCGAGACAGCGCAGGCCGAAGGCTGCGATCTCATCGTTATGGCCTCCCACGGGCGCCAGGGCGTCAAAGCCTTGATTCTGGGCAGCGTGGCCCAAAAAGTCCTGACGCATGCCAGCGTGCCGGTGCTGATCGTCAAGGGCTGACGTCGCCTGGGCGTTGAGCGTTCTCAGCGCCGGAAGTTGCCCTCAGCATCCACGATGGACAAATCGGTGAAGTCCAGCCCAGTGTGGTCTTGAGGGCTGTAACTCAGGCTGACGCCACCCAGGTCAAAACCGCGCAAGCCCTCCAGGGCATTGCGCAAGCCGGTCGGCGTGGGCTTGGCGCCCGCGCGCCGCAAACCCTCGACCAGCACTTTGGCCGCAGCAAAACCCTCCATCATGGCGGGTGACACGCCCTTGAGTCCTTGCGCCAAGGCCAGTTCGTGGGCCTCTCGCACCAGCGGCGTGGTGAGGGAGCGTTCGTTGGGGAACACTTGGGTCACGATGACGCCGCGGGCGTGGTCACCCAGCAGCTTGACGAAACCCGCCGATGCGTTGTTGGACAGTGTGACCACCTGCGCCCTCGATCCAGCTGCCCGGATCGCCTTGACTGCGTTGGCGGTATTGCCTGCGGATCCGAGCACCATCACCGCTTGGGCTTTGGATGCATTCACTTGCTGGGCCAGGGGCGTGAAGTCGGGCTTGTCCCGCGGAAACTTGGCCAGCACCACCGGCTCCAGATTGGCGGACTTGAAACCGGCCATGGCGCCTGCCGCACCATCAGCGCCAAAAGAGTCGTCCGTTTGCAGTACCGCAATCCGCGTCATGCCGATGCGTGCCAGGTGTTCGATCGCTTTGGCGGCTTCGCGCTGGTAAGTGGCCCGAACATTGAAGACCCACCGGTTCACAGGTTCGTGGAGCACCATGGCGCCTGTGCTCGGCCCGACCAGTGGCACCTGATACTCCTCCAGGAGAGGCAAAAGGGCCTGGCTGTGTGGGGTTCCACGGTTCAGAAACAAGGCGAGCACGCCCCGTTGTGTGATCAGCTCTCTGGCGAGTTCGACGGTGCGTTGGGGATCGAAGGCGTCGTCCACCGATATCAACTCGATCTTCTGACCACTGACGCCACCGCGCGCATTAACGGCATCAAAGTACAGACGTGCACCCTCGGTGTTTTCCAGCACACCTGCCGCCACCGAGCCACTGAATCCAGAGGGTTGCCCTATGCGCAGTTGCGCCCAAACCGATGTATGGCCAATCAAGGCCAGCCCCAGAGCCAGCCACCAAAGACGCCCATTTCTCATGCGTGTTCTCCAACAATGCTCCGAAGTCTAGCCGGGTCTGCGCCCTTCGTGTCCGGGAATCGCAAGCCTGGCGGGCAGGCAATGGCGCCCGCTCCTAGAATGTTTGCCTCCCCATTTGCAAGGCCTGCATGTCTGACGATCTTCGCTCTGTTGATGAACCCCTGTCACCGACTGGGCAGCCCGAGACCGGGGCAGGTCAGGGGTTGATCCGCATCCGTGGCGCTCGCCAGCACAACCTCAAGAACCTTGACATGGACATCCGCACCGGTGAGTTGACGGTGGTGACCGGCCCCAGCGGATCGGGCAAGTCCAGCCTGGTGTTCGATACGCTGTTTGCCGAGGGCCAGCGGCGCTATGTGGAAACCTTCAGCGCCTATGCGCGCCAGTTCCTGGACCGCATGGACAAACCGGCGGTCGACCGGGTGGACGGCGTGCCGCCCGCGATTGCCATTGACCAGACCAACCCGGTGCGCTCGTCTCGCTCGACGGTGGGCACCATGACCGAGCTGAACGACCACCTCAAGCTGCTTTTCGCCCGCGGGGCCCAGTTGTTTGACCGCGAGACCGCGCTGCCGGTGCGGCACGACTCGCCGGAGTCCATTTACGCAGAGTTGCAGCGGCGCTGTGCGCAACAGGGTGATCCCAGGCTTGTCGTCACATTTCCTGTGGAGCTGCCGGCCAGCACCACGCCCGAAGAAATCGAACAGTGGCTCTCGGCCAGTGGCTACACACGCGTGCAGGCCGAGCGCATGGTGCAGCGCGAAGCCAGCGAGGAGGCACCGGCCAAGGGCAAGAAGGCCAAGCCGGTGATCGAGGCCATCAAGCTGCTCGATGTAGTGGCCGACCGCTTCCGCCTTTCCAGTGCTGAGCCCGCGCGGGTGATGGAAGCCATCGAGGCCGGCCTCAAACGCGGCGCCGGCAAGCTGATGGTCTATGTGTTGAAGGAAGAAGGCGAGTCAGATATTTGGCGTTTCAGCACCGGGCTGCATTGCCCCGAGAGCGACATCCGCTACACCGAGCCCACGCCCTCGGCCTTCTCGTTCAACTCCGCCGTGGGGGCCTGTGAGGCCTGCCGTGGCTTTGGCCGTGTGATCGGAGTGGACTATGGGCTGGTGATCCCGAATGAAAAGCTCACACTGCGCAATGGCGCGATCAAGGTATTCCAAACACCGGCCTGGAAGGAAGCACAGGACGATCTCATGCGCCACGCAGAGGCCGCCGGTATCCCGCGCGACACCCCGTGGAACAAACTCACACCCGAGCAGCAGCACTGGGTCAAGGCGGGCTCACCGAACTGGAACGGCAAGTGGAACCAGCACTGGTTCGGCGTGGCGCGCTTCTTCGAGTACTTGGAGAGCAAGGCCTACAAGATGCACATCCGGGTGCTGCTGTCCAAGTACCGCAGCTACACCGAATGCCCCAGCTGCGGCGGTGCACGCCTGAAGCTAGAGAGCCTGCTCTGGCGCATCGGCACGAAAGCGCAGGCTGATGCGGTGCTGCCTCCGTCTGAGCGCCAGGCCGTCCCAAGTGGAGACAGTCCCCTTGGGGGGCAGCGAGAGCACGCGAGTGCCGAGCGTGGGGGTCCATCCACCCTGCGTTACCTGCCCAAGGGTGTGGGCTGGTCGCGAGCGCAACTGGAGGCGCTGCC
>DAIOEI010000157.1:0-5840 GCA_036746335.1 Hydrogenophaga sp.
TTCAGCGTGGGCCAGCGCTTGGCACGCTCGAAGGCTTCCAGGCACAGCATGGCAATGGAGTAGGCCTCCTCGCCGGTGGACACGCCGGCGCACCAGATGCGCAGGGTCTGCCCGGCTTCCTTGCTGGCCACCAGCGGCGCGATCACCTGGCTGGCCAGCGCCTCGAAGGCTTCGCCGTCGCGGAAAAAGCTGGTCACCGGGATCAGCAGCTCGCGCCGCAGCGCCAGCACCTCGGCCCGGTCCTGGTTGAGCAGGGCCAGATACGACTCGATGCTGCCGACCTGCTGCACGACGATGCGGCGTTCGATGCGGCGCATGACGGTGCCGGGCTTGTAGTCCTCGAAGTTGATGCCTCCGAGCTGCATGAGCAGGTGCAAGATGCCGCTGAGCGCGGCATCTGCGCCGATGCCCAGGGTGGCGCCCTTGGGCGAGCGCTCGTCTTCCAGCGGAGTCAGGTGCGACTTGCGCACATGCGCCACCAGGCGCTGGGCGATCTGCTCGACCGGCAAAATGGCATCTACCAGCCCGGTCGCAATCACGCTGCGCGGCATGCCGTCGAATTTGGCGTTTTCCGGCGACTGCGCAATCAGCAACCCGCCCGCTTCGTTGATCGCACCAGCGCCGCGGGTACCGTCGGAGCCGGTGCCCGAGAGCACCACACCCACCGCACACCGACCATGGTGGGTGGCCAGGGACTGGAAGAACACGTCAATGGGCAGGATCAGACTGCGCGGGCTCTTGGGCCGCAGCCGCAGCAGGCGGCCGTCGGTGTGCATCAGCACGCCCGGCGAGATCAGGTACAGGTGGTTGCGCTCAATGGGGGTGTCGGCCTCGACCATCAGCACCGGCATGCGGGTGTGCCGCGCCAGCAGGCTGGCCATCATGCTCTTGTGGTCCGGCGAGAGGTGCTGGATGACAACAAACGCTGCGCCGGTGTCGGGTGGCAGCTCGGCCACCAGTTTTTCCAGTGCGTCAAGGCCTCCGGCGGAAGCGCCGATGGCGACCACATACAAGGCCTCGTCAAGCAGCTGGTCGCTGGAGCGCTCGGGCAAGGATGCAGGCGTTGAGGCCACGATGGGCGAAGGTTCTTTGGACTTCATGGTGCTCTGGGGCCCGGCGCCACCACCGGGCAGATGCGAAGAAATCGAGCCTAACAGGCTACCCCTGAACGAGCCTGACAGCAAAAACCCTCTCCAGTATCGGTTTTGTGTGCTGATAAGGTCACATTTGGCGATCATTTACAGCGATTGCCGTCAACTGTCATGTACGGGCAAGGGTTGCGATTTAGTCTGAAAGTCTTCATCCATCACCATGGCAAGCTCAGCGCCTTCTCCATCTTCTTCGGTCATGTCCAACCCACGCAGCCAGCGCCTGATGGCACTCAGAGAACAAGCTCAGCTGGCCATGTCCCGCATGGGCCCTTCCGACGTTCAGCAGGCCTTCGAATCGATGGACTTGCCACGCCTGATCGAAGAGCTGCGGATCTACCACGAAGAGCTGGAAATCCAGAACGAAGAGCTGGCCGTTGCCCACACCAAATCGGACGCGGCGCGCTCGCGCTACCAGCTGTTGTTCAGCCTGCTGCCCATGCCCGCCCTCCTGCTGGAGAGCTTCGGTGTGATCGTGGAGGACAACGATGCGTCTCAGGACTGGCTGGGCCCCCCACGGCGCTACCAGCATCACGACCTGCGCCTGAACCAGGCCATTTCGCGCGAAGACAGGCCACGCCTGAACCGCATGCTCTCGCTGCTGGAACCCTTGAGCAAAGGCTCACTGAGCAATTTATCGCTCACCGGTTTTGACCAGAGCGAGCGCCGGGTCGATTTGTACGCCGCCCGCCTGCCGCAAGATTTCCATCAGGAATCCCGGTATCTGGTGGTGCTGCTCGACCGCACAGCCGAGAAGGCACGTCTGTCGGAGCATGGTGTGTTCAACGCCCTGCTCGACAGCAACGACGACATCACTTTTGCCACCGACCCCTACGGCCGGCTCATGCTGGCCAACCAGGCTTTTCTGGGCAAGCTGGGCGTCGCGCGGGATCGGGCCCTAGGTCGCAAACTGACCGAGTTGCTGCCGCCTGCTGCTGCGGCGCTGGACTTTGTGCATGGCCAAGAAACGCAGGCGCAATTACCGCAAAACCGCTACGTCACAGTGCACTGGCCCGGCGAGGCCAGCGCCAGCGCGCTGGCGCTGCACCGGTTTGCCATCCGCAACCGCAACAAGGACTTGATCGGCTACGCCACCACCTGCCGCGACAGCGCGCGGGAACAACAGGAGGCCGGCGCGGAAGACATTGCCCACCGGGCGCTGATGGAATTGCCGCTGGCGGTCGCAATCTGCAACGAGCAAGGCCTGATGAGCACGGTCAACGGCAGCTTTGAAGAAAAAACCGGTTTCTCTGCCGCCGCCCTGAACGCCCGAGCACTGGATCGGCTGTTTCCGCCCGACTCGACCGAAACCGCAGTGGCAGCTGTATGGAACCACCTGCGGTCACACGAAGTCTGGCAAGGCCACCGGGTTCTGCGCTGCGCCAATGGTCAGGCATGGACCGCACTGGTCACCGCCAAACGGTTGCGCGCACGCAGTGGTCAGGCGAGCCAACAAGTGGTTTGGGTATTCCAGGATCTGCCCGGCTGATCGGATCAGGTGCCGCCCAGGGCAGGCGCAAGGCACGGGTGAGATGACCCATGTCTGCAACTACTGCAGAGTTTCCTTGAGTGCGGGCAGCATGGGCACCGGCACGATTTCAACGCCTTCTTCGATCAGTTCCCGGGCTTGAGCGGCGGTGGCTTGACCGCGGATGTTGCGGTGAGGTGTTTCTCCCTGGTGCATGGCCAGAGCCTGTTGGGCAAAGCGCGCACCCACGTCCTCGGTTTGGGCCAGCAAGCGGCGCATGGCTTCCAGCAGTTGGGCCTGCTGTGCCTTGCTGGGTGCCGCAGGCTCCTGGATAGCTGCGATCGATCCTGGGTCCTGTCCTGTTTGTGCTGCGGTGGGACTGGCAGCAGCTGGCGCATGTGCAGCACGCAAATTCAAACGGGGTGCACTGAGCAACTTGTGCACCACATGATGACCGCACAAAGGGCAAGTGAGCAAACCGCGCTGCTGCTGGCTGGCGAAGTCTTGCTCGGAACCGAACCAACCTTCAAAGTCGTGCTGCTGCGAGCAGCGCAAATCCAGCACTTTCATGGGCCGCCCCCGGCAGCATCGGCCCATTGCGATGCCTGGGCAGGCTTCTCGGGGCGCGCCAGCCATTGCAGCGACCACCGACCGCCGAGCACGTTTTGCAGCCACAGCAGACCCACCAGGGTCTTGCCATCAAACACGCGGCCTTGCTGGCTCCAAACCGCCAGGTCTACCGGCGTGGCCGTGATGACATCGAGCGCCTCGCCCTCGTCAAGCTGGCGCTCGCCCAGCGACAAGCCGCGGGCAAACCAGATGTCGATGAATTCGTCGGAATATGCAATGGTGGGTGCGAGCCTGCCCGCGTAGGCCCATTCGCGTGCGGTGTAGCCGGTTTCCTCCCGCAACTCCCGCTCGGCACACACACCACTGGGTTCATCCGGATCGAGCTTGCCCGCAGGAAACTCGATCACCACCGCACCCATCGGGTGCCGGTACTGACGCTCCAGCACCACACGTCCATCGTCGAGCATCGCGATCACCATGACCGCACCGGGATGCAAGACGTACTCGCGGGTGGCCTGCTGACCGCCGGGGACCTGAACCACATCTCGAACCACATGCAGGAAATGCCCTCGCAGCAGCTCGGTGCGCGAGAGTGTGGTTTCTCGCAAATGCAGATCTTTGGTCATGGATGATGGAAGCGGTCTGAGTCCTGTGCCCGTGCGTCGATCACCCAGGACCTCCGGCCTGCGCCTGAGTCGCTGCCAGGCGGGCTGGACGATCAGGCGCGCGACTTGAGGTAAAGATACCGGTACACAAAGCCTGGAAAGGCCAGCGTGAGGAACAAAGAAGCGGTGGTGGCGTAAAACTCCCAACCTTGAGGGTAAATCTGCCCTCCGGACCGCTCCAGCAAAAGACCCATACCGCCGACCAGGAAATACAGCACGGTGAGCTCGCCAAGGCGCATCCAGAGTGTTTTGGGCACAGCGCGCGGGATCACCGCCAGCCAGCGGTTGTTGACAAATGGCAGGTTGGCGGCAATCAGCGCAGCCAGCAGAACCAGCCAGACAGCAGTGGAATGTGACATGAGCGTGTTGGAGCTTTTGTAGGGTGCCGGGTTCCGTGAAACTCAGGACCGTGCCAGGCGGCTCGGCACGGCCCAACCGCCAGGTTGGATCAGGTCGCCAGCAAGGCGCTAATGGCCTGGGCGCAGACAGCCATCAGCCCACCGGGCACGATACCCAGCACCAACACGAGCGCGCCATTGAGCGAGAGCACGGAGCGCACGTCTGCCGAGGCCTCGATCGGGGCCGTCTGGGTGGGTGCATCAAAGTACATCAGCTTGACCAGACGGAGGTAGTAGAAAGCCCCGATCAACGACATCAGCACGGCGAACACCGCCAGACCGATGTAGAACGCCTGGCTGGAAGCCAGCAACGCCTGAAGTACAGACAGCTTGGCATAAAAGCCCACCAGCGGTGGCACACCGGCCAGGGAGAACATGCAAATGGCCATGATGCCGGCATAGAACGGGCTGCGCCGGTTCAAACCGGCCAGGTCCTGGATGTCCTCGGATTCAAACCCGCCGCGCGAGAGCAGCAGGATGACGCCAAAGGTACCCAGGGTGGTCAACACATAAGTGACCACATAGAACATGGACGCGCTGTAGGCATTGGCCATGTTGGTGTTGTCCAGGCCACCTTCTATGGCAACCACACCGGCGAGCAGGCCCAGCAGCATGAACCCCATTTGGGCAATGGTGGAAAACGCCAGCATGCGCTTGAGGTTGGTCTGCGCAATCGCGGCCAGGTTACCCACGAGCAATGAGGCCACCGAGAGCACAGCCAGCATTTGCTGCCAATCCACCGCCAACGGTTGCAGGCCTTCCACCAGCAGGCGGATGACTATCGCGAACGCAGCCAGTTTGGGCGCACCGCCAATCATCAGCGTGACGGCGGTCGGCGCTCCGTGGTAGACGTCGGGCACCCACATATGGAAAGGCACAACGCCCAGCTTGAAGGCCAGGCCAGCCATGACAAACACCAGTCCAAGCACCAGCACCTGAGGCGAAGCTTTCAGGGTAGCCTGCCCTCCCGCAATGGCCTGCATGACCTGGGCCAGGTCCAGAGACCCCGTGGCACCGTACACCAACGACAGGCCATACAGCAAGAAGCCACTGGCCAACGCTCCGAGCACGAAGTACTTCATGGCTGCTTCGACAGCGCGACCATCATCGCGGCGCAGCGCCACCAGCGCATAACTGGAGAGCGTGAGCAGCTCCAGACCCAGATAGATCACCAGGAAGTTGTGGCCGGAAATCATGACAAACATGCCCAGCAGAGCAAACAGCGACAGCGTGAACAACTCGCCGCCGCGCAGCATGTCGCGCTGGCCGGCGTAGGCACGGCCATAAACCAGCGTCACCAGCATCGCGACTGCCGCAAAACACTTGAGCCAGTTGCCCATGGGATCGCTGACCACCATGCCACCGAAGCCGCTGATGTCCTGTCCGGAGCTGGCGTTGTAGCCCAACAGCAAGGCCAGGCCCGCCAGCGTGAGCAAGCTCAGCCCATAAGTCAGGCCGCGCAAAGCGCTCTTGACGCCCAGATCTACCAGCGCGATCACACAGGCCATCACCAGCAGCAGAATTTCAGGGTAAACCGCGACCCAACTGAGTTTGTCGATCATGTCAGCGTTCTTTTGGTTATCGGGTGGAC
>DAIOEI010000158.1:0-5807 GCA_036746335.1 Hydrogenophaga sp.
GACCAGCACTACCACGTGCCGCTGCTGGTGAGCCCGTGGAGCTATTCCACGTATCGGGGCAGCTGAGGATGTGACCCCCCCCCCGCGCCGCCTGCGGCGTCACCCCCCAGGGGGCGGCACTGGACGTCCGGCAAAGCCGGCCCGGCGGTGCCCTGGGACAAACTTCCCCTCCGGCGCGACGTGCCTTGACCCAGGATGCGGTGGAACCGGCTTTGCCGGGCCACTCGCATCGCCCCCTGGGGGGTGACGCGCAGCGGCGCGGGGGAGCCTATTTACTCCGTTGTCCTTCGGTCAGCGTGTCCAACTGGAAGTGTCCGCTCCTGTCCCACAACCAGACCTCGGTGTAGGTCACGCCGCCCAGACGCACCGGAGCCGGAAAGGGCGCGGCGGCATGCACCGTGCGTTCGATCTCGCGCACCACATCGGGCGCATGGGTGGGGGCGCGCATCCAGTTCAGGCGTCGCACCTGGCCCCGTGGGTCCAACTCCACCTGCAAAACACCCACCGCGTGCATCAGCGGGGGCAGCTTGCCTCTGAAAATGCGGTGGGCATTGCGCTCGTAAAGGTGGCGTGCGCCATCTTTGCGGTAGTCGCGCGCCGTGACGGCATGGGACACATGCTTCGGTGCTGGCTCGACTTCAGGAACTGGCGCAGGGGTGGCCACGGGGGCGGGCGGTGGCGCCGGGGCCGGTGTTGGTGGCAGTGGCGGCAAAGGCGCAGCACAAGCAGCGAGCAGGGCCGCGACGCATACTCCCAGCCAGGCTGCGTGTGTGCGGGGGCGCTTGCGCGGGCTGGCAGTGGACTCACCGCTGTCAGCAAGCAGATGCAGATGTTTCATGGGTGCTCCGTTGGGCTGCGGCATTATGGGCCGGCACAGCGACGCTGCCAAGTCCACGGATTCAAGCCCACTGCGCCAAAAACCGAGCGGGTGAAACCTGTCTCATTGTTCTTGTCACCTGTCATTCTTGCGCCACATGTCCATCGATCTTTCACGGTTGTTGCAGCGCCTGCCCGATGAACCCGCGGTGCTGGTGTCGGTGGTCCGGACCCGTGGATCGGTGCCGAGAGAGGTCGGCGCCTGGATGGCGGTGTTTGGTCAGGGGGTCATTGGGACCGTGGGTGGCGGGCTGCTGGAATGGTCCGCGATCGGACAGGCCCGCAAGATGCTGGGCACGGGCGACCCCGTTCCGTACGAAGAAGCAACGACACTCGGCCCCAGCCTGGGGCAGTGTTGTGGTGGCGCACTGGTGCTCAGGTTTGAGCCAGTACGGGCGATCGACGCACCTGCGTTGAGGCGGCGCTTGGAGCCGCTTTGGACGCCGGTGGCGCTGTTTGGTGGGGGGCACGTGGGCACAGCCATCGTGAAGGCCTTGGCACCCTTGCCTTTTGTGGTGCACTGGTTTGACAGCCGCGATGGTGTGTTCCCGGCCGACGTGGCGTCCTCGGCTCTCACCGAACATTCCGAACCCGTGCAGCGCGCGGTGCCGGGTCTGGTGACCGGCTCCCGGGTGCTGATCATGAGCTTCTCTCACGCCGAAGATCTGGATGTGGTGGCCGCCTGCCTGCAGCGTCAGCGCGATTATGCCGACCTGCCGTTTCTGGGGCTGATCGGCAGCCGCACCAAATGGGCGAGTTTCCGCAGTCGTTTGCGGGCCCGGGGTTTTTCAGAGACCGAACTGGACCACGTCACCTGCCCGATCGGTCTACCGGGGATCGTCGGCAAAGCACCCGCGGTGGTGGCTGCCTCGGTGGTGGCGCAGTTGTTGCTACTGGAGCAGCCTATGAAAGTAGCCTCTTGCACGCCACCTTCGCGTCAAGGTGTTTGAATGTTTTCAGAAAGTGTATACACTTTGTCCTTCAGGTCGCAGCGGTGCGGGCGCTTTCAAGGCGCCTTCAAACGCGGCCCTCAGTCGGCTCAGAGCGCCCGCAGTGGTGAGTCGAAGACCCTGACGGTTCAACCGTCCTTGTGTTGAGGTGCCATGGAAACCTACTTGCTTGACTGGGCCAACCTGCTTTTGCGCTGGCTCCACGTGATCGTCGCCATCGCCTGGATCGGCTCCTCCTTCTACTTTGTCTTCCTCGACAGCAGCCTCACGCCGCCCGAAGACGAGCAGCTCAAGAAAGACGGCGTCAGCGGCGAACTCTGGGCGCTGCACGGCGGCGGCTTCTACCACCCGGTCAAATTCAAGGGCGCTCCGCCTAAGCTGCCCGAACACCTGCACTGGTTTTACTGGGAGAGTTATTCCACCTGGCTCTCGGGCTTCGCGCTGTTCCTGATGTCCTATCTCTGGAGCCCCAGGGTTTATCTGATCGATCCGAACGTCATGGCGTGGTCACCCGCCGGAGCGATTGCCGCCGCGCTGGCCTTCCTGGTGGCGTTCTGGCTGCTGTACGACGCCATCTGCCGCACCCTCGGGCAAAGCGAGAACGGCGACGCCAAGGTCGGTGCACTGGTGCTGGTGCTGGTTTGTATCGCGTCGTATGCCGCCACGCAGATGTTCGCCGGCCGCGCTGCCTTCCTGCTGGTGGGCGCCATGCTCGCCACCGCCATGAGTGCCAACGTCTTCTTCTGGATCATCCCCGGCCAGCGCACCATGGTGGCCGACATGAAGGCCGGTCGCCCGGTGGACCCGATCCACGGCATCCGCGGCAAGCAACGCAGCGTGCACAACACCTACTTCACGTTGCCGGTGCTGTTCGCGATGCTGAGCAACCACTACAGCTTCACCTACGCGCACGAATACAACTGGGTGTTCCTGATCGCCATCATGTTCGCGGGCGCCGCTATTCGCCAGTTCTTCGTGATGCGCCATGGTTACAAGCTCGGGCGCAACCCGCACCCCTGGAAATACGCGGCCGTGGGTGTGGTGGTGCTGCTCGGACTCATCGTCTGGCTGCGCCCGGCGCCCAGCACGGTGGCCGCCGCGCCCGCCAACGTGGGTTACGCCGAACTCAAGCCCGTGGTCGAGCAGCGCTGCGTCATGTGCCACGGCGAGGCCCTGGCTTCCAAAAACGTGCGGCTGGACTCGCCCGAGGAACTCAAGCGGCATGCGCAGTCGGTGTACCAGCAGGTGGTGGTCAGCAAGCTCATGCCCATGAACAACGCCACCGGCCTGACAGAAGACGAGAGAGCCCTGTTTGCCCAGTGGTTCAAAACCGGTGCATCGGTGAACTGAAACCCGCCTGCGCTAACCTCGGGGGCTACCGCTCACCCAATCGAGGACACCCCATGAAAGCGCGCGCCGCCGTGGCCTGGAAGGCCGGTCAGCCCCTGACCATCGAGACCGTCGATCTGCAGGGGCCGAAATTCGGCGAGGTGCTGGTCGAGATCAAGGCCACCGGCATCTGCCACACCGACTACTACACCCTCAGTGGCGCCGATCCCGAGGGCCTGTTCCCGGCCATCCTGGGCCACGAAGGCGCGGGCATCGTGGTGGACGTGGGCCCAGGCGTGACCACGCTCAAAAAGGGCGACCACGTCATCCCGCTCTACACACCCGAATGCCGCCAGTGCAAGTTCTGCCTGAGCCGCAAGACCAATCTGTGCCAGCTCATCCGCGGCACGCAGGGCAAGGGCCTGATGCCCGACGCCACCAGCCGTTTTTCCATCGACGGCCAGCCCATCTTGCACTACATGGGCACCAGCACCTTCGCCAACCACACGGTCGTGCCCGAGATTGCGCTGGCCAAAATCCGCGAAGACGCGCCGTTTGACAAGGTCTGCTACATCGGCTGCGGCGTCACCACCGGCATCGGCGCCGTGCTCTTCACCGCCAAGGTGGAGGCGGGTGCCAATGTGGTGGTGTTCGGCCTGGGCGGCATCGGCCTGAACGTGATCCAGGGCGCGAAGATGGTGGGCGCCGACAAGATCATCGGCATCGACCTCAACCCCGAGCGCGAGGCCATGGCGCGCCAGTTCGGCATGACGCACTTCATCAACCCCAAGGACATTGAGGCCGCGGGTGGCAACGTGGTTTACGCCATCGTGCAACTCACCGACGGCGGTGCCGACTACTCGTTCGAGTGCATCGGCAACACGAAGGTCATGCGCCAGGCGCTGGAGTGCACCCACAAGGGCTGGGGCCGCAGCATCATCATCGGCGTGGCCGAAGCCGGTGCCGAAATCAGCACCCGCCCGTTCCAGCTGGTCACCGGCCGCAAGTGGGAAGGCTCGGCCTTCGGCGGCGCGCGCGGCCGCACCGACGTGCCCAAGATCGTGGACTGGTACATGGAAGGCAAGATCGACATCGATAGCCTGATCACCCACAAGCTCCAGCTCGAAGACATCAACGAAGGCTTTGCGCTGATGAAGCGCGGCGAGTCGATCCGGTCGGTGGTCGAGTTCTGAGGCCGCCATGGCGCTGCCGCTGCTGAACGCCGACGCCCGCGTGCGCGCGGGCGTGCTCGACGTGGCCTGCCACATGGCCGGCCCCCCCGACGGGCCTGCCGTGCTGCTGATGCATGGCTTCCCGTACGACATCCATTCGTATGCCGACGTGGCACCCATGCTGGCCGCCGCCGGCTGCCGCGTGGTCGTGCCTTATCTGCGCGGCTACGGCGGCACGCGCTTCTTCGATGCGGTCACGCCGCGCTCGGGCGAGCAGGCGGTGCTGGGCGATGACCTGCGGGCCCTACTCGATGCGCTGCGCATCGAGCGCGCCGTGCTGGCCGGCTACGACTGGGGCGGCCGAGCCGCTTGCGTGGTCGCGGCGCTCTGGCCCGAACGCTGCGCCGGCCTGGTCACGGTCAACAGCTACAACCTGCAGAACATCGCCCGCGCCATGGTGCCGGACACGCCCGAGAACGAGCAGCGCCTCTGGTACCAGTACCTGTTCCACAGCGAACGCGGCCGTGCGGCGCTGACGCAGGACCGCCGCGCGCTGTGCCAGCACCTGTGGCAGCTCTGGTCGCCCACCTGGACCTTCGACGACGCGACCTTCGAGCGCAGCGCCGCCGCCTTCGACAACCCCGACTTTGTGGACGTGGTCATCCACTCCTACCGCCACCGCTTCGGCTTGGTGCCGGGCGACCTGGCGGTGGCCCAGGTGGAGCGCTGCATCGCCGCCCAGCCCCCGATCACCGTGCCCACCATCAGCTTCGACGGGACGGCCGACGGCGTTCGCCCCTGGGAGCCCGCCGAAGCCAACGCCCACCGCTTCACCGGTCCGCGCCAGCACCGCATCCTGCCCGGCATCGGTCACAACCTGCCACAGGAAGCGCCACGCGCCTTTGCCGACGCGGTGCTCGACCTGATCCGCCGCTGACCCCTTTCACCCACACGATCACCATGGCCCTCGAACGACTCGAACTGCTCAGCGAACACGGCTGCTTCGGCGGCGTGCAGCGCTTTTACAAACACGCCTCTGCCGAAGTGGGCCTGCCCATGCGCTTTGCCCTGTACCTGCCGCCGCAGGCCCTGGCGGGCCAACGGGTGCCGCTGCTGACCTACCTGGCTGGCCTGACTTGCACCGAAGAAACCGCCACCATGAAAGCCGGCGCCCAGCGCAGCGCCGCGCAACTGGGCCTGGCCCTGCTGATGCCCGACACCAGCCCGCGCAACACCGGGGTGGACAGCGAAGACCACCACTGGGACTTTGGTGTGGGCGCCGGTTTCTACCTTGACGCCACGCAGTCACCCTGGGCCGGCCACTGGTGCATGGAAAGCTACCTGCTCAAAGAGCTGTTGCCTGCGGTGTGCAGCGAGTTCAACCTCCAAAGCGCCCGCCTGGGCATCACTGGCCACTCCATGGGTGGCCACGGCGCGCTCACGCTGGCCCTGCGCCACCCCGGCGTGTTCCGCAGCGTTT